>JAGXTJ010000055.1 GCA_018333655.1 Bacillota bacterium
CGGGTATACCAAACTCCCCCATGCACTCGTAACCGATAGCCTCAAATTCCAGGTTGCGCTGATCCACGGAGGTGATATTTGTCACTACAGGCATGATATCAATTACCGGCTTGGCACAAAGGCCATCTACAGCGGTGCTCCCGATATGATGAACTTCCACCAGCAATTCTCGTAGGATATGTCTGATTTGCTCCGCCTCTGTGGCATATGCTACCCTCCACAGGGGGTCATAGGGGACTACAGTTAAACGGTGAACTAGCATTTATACACCATCAGTTCCTCGTCATAATACCGGCCTTCATGTAAGAGGGCGTTAGGCTCTACGCCATAGGTCTTAAAGCCTAACGACAGGTACAGCGCTTTGGCGGGGGCGTTGTCCGCTACAACTGCTAGGTGTAATTGTTCTAGACCTGGAAGTTGCCCAGCATTTTCTAATAGTTCCCTTACCAGAGCCTTCCCTACACCTTGTCCTCGACTCTCTGGTACTACATACATCCCGAAAACATTACCCTTGTGCCTGTCTTTGCTGCCTTCATTACGAACGAAAGTCACGATGCCAATTAAACTATCGACATTGTTAAAAGCACCGAGAACGAATTTGTTGTCTGTAGCCCTAATCCGTGATGCTTTTTCGTCAGGCGTGAATTGCACTTCTCGCTCATAAGTCGAGCCATACGCCTCAGGGTTGGTCTTAAGCCCGCGTAGCCTTACCGCAAAATACAGGTCGATATCACTTTCGCCTAATACTCTAATCCTCATCAACAACCTCCTCTAGGTTTTGTTCTAGACTAAGCCTAGTATACAACAATGCAGTTCATAGGTAGCACCCTATCAGACGACGAAAAGTGACACCGGTGCTAATCAAGCGCGCCCAAATATGCTATGATGGACAAAGATTGCGAGAGGGGGAGAAAGATGACGCCTAAGCTTGGCTACGCGGCTATAGCGGTCTCTTCTCTCTGCTTTGGTTTCTTGGGCTCCCTAGGCAAGTTTGGCTTTGCCTTGGGCTACACCCCCCTCACTCTCCTTACCGTGCGCTTTACATTGGCTGCGCTCATGATGTGGGCTGTCGCCCTGGTCGTGGGCCTAGGCAAGTATGCTGTGACACCTCAGCTTCAGCCGTACCTCATAGCTCAGGGTGTGGCCTACGCCGGAACCTCATTAGGATTCTTCTTGGCTTTACGGCACTTGCCGGCTGGCCTGGTGAGCATAGTTTTTTACGTCCATCCACTTGTAACTATCATCTTTGCGAGCCTGCTCTGGAAAGAACGCCTGGGGCGCTCGGTCTTGATCGCTGCCCTGCTCGCGGTGCTAGGAACTGCCCTCGTGTCTCAAGATGGCAGCACAAACTTTAGCACCGGAATGGTCGGCTTTGCTTGGGTGGCGTTCGCAGCGTTCGCTTACAGTGCCTTTACTCTGCTCGGGCAAAAATCTACACGTCAGCTAAACGCCTTGGTGGTTACTACATATTCTATCACTTACTGCGCTCTCTTCTTAATCGTTCTCAATCCACCGTTGTACATGTTTGATGGCAGCTTAACTGCTGCTATGTGGCTGATCGGGCTGTTCATTGGTCTCGTTTCCTCAGTCCTCGCCATCCTTCTCTACATTGTAGGTGTCAAGGCTATTGGCGCAGCCAAGGCCTCAATCGCCAGCGCTCTAGAACCTTTAAGTGGGGTATTTATCGCGGCGCTGTTGCTCGGTGAAGAACTCCGTCCCCTACAATGGCTCGGGGTTCTTACCGTCATTGTGGCGGTCTTTTACCTGCAGAGAGGGGCTCTCGACGACCCCCGCCATAGAGAAGTGGCACCTACCAATCGAGCATAGACAGATCGCCACATTTTGTGGGTAGACTAGTCCAGGAGAAATCTATACTGGGTAAAGTGCTAAGGAGGATGCTTTAATGTGTGGCATAGTTGGTTTCATAGACAAGGCAGTTAGCCGAGAAGAAAAGGTTGCTCTCCTAAACGCTATGACGTCGTGTATTACACATCGCGGCCCAAATGATAGCGGTTGTTTTGTTGATGACGATGTAGCCCTCGGCTTTCGCAGATTGAGCATCATAGACCTCGCTGCAGGACACCAGCCCATGGCCAATGAAGACGAGACCGTGTGGATGACTTTTAACGGCGAAATCTACAACTATCTTGAACTACGCACTTGGCTAATTGAACGCGGCCACCGCTTTGCTACGCTGACTGATAGCGAGGTAATTATTCACCTCTATGAAGAGCTTGGCATGGAATGTACTGCTAAGTTGCGTGGCATGTTTGCCTTTGTGCTGTGGGACACCAAGACCAACACCCTGCACGGAGCGAGAGACCGCTTTGGCATCAAGCCGTTTTACTATGCGCTACAGGGGCAACGCTTGATCTACGGTTCCGAAGCCAAGGCGATTCTTACCCACCCCAGCATAACGGCCAAGGTCAATGAACAGAGCTTGCAGCACTACTTTACTTTTCAGTTTGTACCCGACCCTGCTACCCTGTTTGAGGGCATTTACCGCTTGCCGCCGTCACACTACTTTAGCTTTACGGATGGCCACCTCGAGCTTAAACGCTACTGGCATTTAGAATTTAAGCCCGCAGATAAACCCTTAGACTACTTTGTCGAGGGCACGCAACACATCCTAAGTGAGGCGGTGCGGATGCACATGATGAGCGACGTACCGCGAGGGGCCTTCCTCTCGGGCGGAGTTGATTCTAGCGTGATCGTGGCCCTGCTCAAGCGTCAAGAGAACCTATCTACATATTCTGTGGGCTACAATGAGTCTAAGTACGATGAGCTTTCCGAGGCGCGCCGCACGGCCGAAGTGCTGGGAACTTCGCACAACGAAGTCAAGGTAGACGCCAAAGAATTTTGGCAGGCACTACCTAGCATTATCTGGCACATGGACGAGCCTGTTGCCGATCCTGCTGCCTGCGCCCTCTACTTTGTGGCCGAAAGGGCCAGCCGCGATATCACGGTGGTACTAAGTGGTGAGGGCGCGGATGAGGTCTTTGGAGGCTATGGCATTTACCGCGAGCCGGCGGAAGTGCGCAAGTTTGGTTTTGTTCCCAAAACACTACAAGCCCTGCTGGCCAAAGGGGCCCATTTCCTGCCGGAGGGCACTAAGGGCAAAGATTATGTCCGCCGCGCCACGACGCCCCTAGCAGAGCGTTATTTTGGAAATGCCTTGATTTTCACCGAAGAGCAAAAGGATAAGCTCCTACCCTTTCGTTCCCACCGCTTCCTACCTACGGCGGTGACTGCACCCTATTTTGCCGAGAGCGCTCATCTGGACGAAATTTCGCAGATGCAGTATCTTGATTTTAACACTTGGCTTTCGGGCGATATCTTGGTCAAGGCCGATCGCATGACCATGGCGCATTCACTTGAGCTGCGCGTGCCATTTCTCGATCACCATGTAGTAGAATTTGCGGCCACCATTCCCCCCCACTACAAGATTGCCGAAAACATGACTAAGTACGTCTTGCGACGCGCTGCCACCGACTGGCTGCCACAGGAGGTTGCTTACCGACCCAAACGAGGCTTTCCTGTTCCAACTCGCGAATGGATGAAGAACGAGTGGCTCGAGGATGTGCGCCGACTGCTTAGCAACAGCTCTGCGGCACAGTACATAAACAAGGAGTACGCCCTCGCACTACTTGCGGAGCATGTTAGCGGAAAAAAAGACAACAGCAGAAGATTGTGGGCCATAATCGTGTTTCAATTATGGTTTAGTACCTATATCGAGAGGCCTACACTCTAACTTTTATCTGCCACTACACAGATGACGCGCTTTACAGAGATAGAACAGAGAGGCAGTTGATTACGCTTGCATATCTTGGTGACCAATGACGATGGCATTCATGCCCCTGGCATTAGAGCTCTGGCCTCCGCCCTCCGCCAACTTGGCACAGTTTCTGTGGTGGCGCCAGATAGGGAGCGCAGCGCGACTGGGCATGCCATAACCGTGCATCGCCCTCTACGGGCGCGTCATCTCGCGCTAGACTTTGCCGACCAAGCTTTTGCCGTCGACGGCACCCCGGCCGATTGCGTCAAGTTAGCCCTTGAAGCAGAGCTTGTCTTACGACCTGACATCGTTGTTTCCGGCATCAACAGGGGGGCCAATTTAGGCACAGATGTACTTTACTCGGGCACAGTGTCGGCCGCTATAGAAGCGGCGATGCTCGGGTTGCCCGCCATCGCCATATCTCTAGATGACCTGCGCAATACCCACTACGAACCGGCTGCGGAATTTGCCTGTTACTTGGCCAAAACCTGGCACAATCGCGACCTACCCCCAGATACATTGCTCAACGTCAACTGGCCCAAAAACACTCCCTCCCAAGTATTTGTCACCAACCTTGGTCGGCGCAGGTACAGTAACACCTTTGACAAGAGGCAAGACCCCTTGGGCCGCGACTATTTTTGGATGTGCAATAATGTGGTAGACGACCTCACCCCCCATACCGATGTTTGGGCTGTAGCCGCAGGCCATGTCTCGGTGTCGCCCATTCACTTTGACCTGACCAACTACCGGCTAGTGGCTGAAGTCGGCAATTGGCAACTCGCCCTCTCATGAAACTTCGTGTGCTTGGCTGCTACTCTCCCTATCCTCCCGCAGACGGGGCGGGGCCCGGCTACTTGCTAGAGACTGAATCTACTAAGGTGCTGCTTGACTGTGGTAGCGGTGTCGTCAGCCAGCTAGGTCGCGTATGCGACTTAACGAATGGCGAGCTGTCGGCGGTTATTCTTAGCCACCTACATGCCGATCACTTTTGCGACCTACTAGTGTTACGCTATGCCCGCTTTCTAAGTATGCGCGCGGGCAAGGCAACCCCCCTAGCCGTCTATGCGCCTAGCAAACCTGATTTGGAACGCGCTTCACTACCGTTCTTAGATACATTGAGCATCTCCACGATTCAACAAGACTCGTCTCTTAGCATCAGTGAGATGAAATTTGACTTTGCCGGCACACTGCACCCCTACCCTGCCCTGGCAATTAAGGCTACGGTAGACGACCGCTCCATGGTCTACACCGGCGACACGGCTTGGCATGATGACTTGATAGACTTCTGTCGGGGAGCAGACACCTTGCTGGCCGAGGCGAGTTTTCTGGAGCAGAACAAGGGGACCAATGTGGCCTTGCATCTTAGTGCCCGTGATGCCGGTCGTTTAGCACAGATGGCAGGCGTAAAACGACTTGTTCTAACACATTTTCACCCCGCAGCAAGATTAGATCTGCTCCTAGCGGAGGCAGAGGCGCAGTTTGCCGGAGAGATTATTCTGGCGAGCACAGGCCTTGTCCTCGACATATAAAAGTGGCTGCCCCTTTTCTTAAGGGACAGCCACTTTTCACTTTTACTTAGGGCCTGTGGTGGGCCGTAGGACGCATCAACCACGCTGCGGCCAGCGCCGTGACGGGAATGGCGGCAACCAGGCCGACGCTGCCTGCTAGGGCACGCAAAACTTCACTGGCTATAGAGTCCATGTTGATAAGCCTCACGAAGGGCACTTCGTAGGCCGTAACGAGCAAGAGCAGTGCTAGCGACCCACCAGTATAGGCGAGTATCAGGGTGTTGGCCATGGTGCCCATTACATCGCGCCCTACATTCATGCCCGACCAAAACAACGCACGCCGCGACAGGGTAGGGTCGGCACGGCGAATTTCTGTCATCGCTGAAGAAATAGACATGCCAATATCCATGACCGCGCCTAAGGCACCGATAATGATGCTAGCCATTAACAAGGCGCGAAAATCAAAGCTAATGCCTTGCGGTATAAACATTAGCATCTGCGCTTCTTGACCAGACAAGCCAGAGGCATGCGTGGCCCCACCAACAACGATGGCTAAGGCACCGGCGACGGACACACCGCCCAAAGTACCCAAGATGGCGGCAGCGCTCTTACGGTTTACTCCCCCCACAAGGAGAATAGTAAATATAGTTGCCATGGCCGAAACAGCGACGGAAAGTACGATGGGGCTCGCGCCCCGCAGGAGAAAAGGCACAAATACGTAGAGGATTAATATCCCGATCACGATTAGAGACAAGAGACTTTTAAGACCCTTTTTGCCACCTAAACCTACCAGCATACCTGCAAAGAGCAGAGTTAAGGCGTAGAGCGAACGATCTCTTTCGTAGTCTGCGATGACGACTTCCTGCAGCTCGCCCTCCACAGTTTCCACGCCGACCAGCACCCTATCGCCCTCTTCGATCACGATGTCATAGGCAGGCGTGCCAGTCAAAACATGGGTGATCTCCACAACTTGACCGCGAAACCGCCCACTAACGAGCTCTAATTCAGCCCTAAAGCTACGCAGGGGAAAGCCGAATTCATCGACGCCACCTTCTTCGGGGAGTTCTTCCAATAGTAAGACCCTCGCCCGAGCAAACTCTACTGCAGGCTCTTCCATGGCCGGATCGAGCGGGGGCTCTACAGGCGTCTGTGCCTGCGTCGGGGTAGTCATGAACAGCAAGAGAAGTATCCCTATTAGAGACAGTATCTTCAAGTCATCACCTCATTGGTTTTTTTGCAGCTTAAGAACTACCATTAGCTTATTACGACTGGCAAGGACTATGCGTTGTGACGCAAAGCCTGAGCGAAATCAGCACAAATGTCTGCTGAGTCCTCTAGCCCAACCGAAACGCGAAGCATTCCCTCGTCGATGCCGAGCCTAGCCCTAGCCAAGGAAGTGAGCCCACGATGGCTTGTCTTGGCAGGGTGAGAAATGGTCGTGGCCACGCCGGCTAAACTCGGCACAAAATCTACCATGGAGAGGGCCTTGACCAACTGCTCCGCACCATAGCTGCCGCCTTCCACCACGAAGCTGAGCATCCCCCCAAAACCAGAGAGCTGCTTTTCGGCCAGGGCATGCTGGGGGTGACCGAGCAGGCCCGGGTAGTGCACGCGCAGCACACGCGGTAGGCCCGTCAAAAGATCGGCCAAAATGTGGGCATTTTGCGTATGTTGCCGCATGCGCAGGGGCAAAGTCCCCATGCTCCGCATGACAAGCCAGGCATCAAAGGGACTTGCCGTGGCCCCAAACTGAATATGTAGCGGTTTAACTCTCTCTATGTCATCCGCACTGCCCACTACCGCCCCCAGAGTGACATCCGAGTGTCCATTGATATACTTGGTCAAACTTTCCACCACTAAGTCAGCCCCCTGTTCAAGCGGCCGGCACAGCATCGGCGAGGCAAAGGTGTTGTCTACGACAAGTTTCAGTTTGTAGGCCCGCTTAAGCATGGCCAACTGCGAGAAATCTACCAGTCGCATAAGGGGGTTAGAAATAGTTTCGACAAAAATGGCTTTCGTGTTAGGGCGAATGCCTGCTTCAACCTTAGCGGGCAAAGTTGCATCGATAAAGGTGGTCGAAATCCCGAACCGAGACAGCTCTCGTTCTAGTAGGGATTGTGTGCCCCCGTAGAGATCCTCGGCAGCTATGATATGATCGCCCGCACTGCAAAGTGACAGCAACGTGGCGGTAGTAGCTGCCATCCCTGAGGAAGTGACAATACAGTCGCTACCACTTTCTAAAGCAGCTAGGGCCTGCTCTAGGGCCTGCACAGTAGGATTACCATAGCGCGAATAGATATAAGTACCCTCTGCGCCACTAAAGGCTTGGTCGACCTCTTCTAAAGAGCTAAAGCTAAAAACAGAAGTCTGGTAAATAGGTTGCACAGTAGGAAGGGTACGCGGCATCTTAATACCCTTACCTGCCTGTATGGCTTGGCTCCACTTACTTTTTGACAAAGATATCACCCCCGAGTTAGTATTCGGGGGTGAAGGCTCAAATCCTTTAATCAACTAGGGCTACTGCCTCGTCCATAACGCTGTCGGGCATGGCAGAGGCTAAGTCAAAGGCAAACACCCCATTGCTTTCGTCCCAATGCCCTTTGACCCTTTTCTTAATTAAGAGGTTTTTAACCGCCCACTCGCCAATCGATGCCGCGCACACTTGAGCGCTACTTTTGTTAGTGATAAGCTTGAAGCCCGTACCACCCGTGGCTAGGGGCTTTACGACAAAGGACTCTTGACGCACGCCCATGAAAACGTAGTCTGCACCTAACTCAGCCAGCTTACGAGTGAGCGCGACATTGCACCGTACGCCTTTAGGTTTGTCTGTAAAAGTAATCTTGTAGGCCTTATCAATAGCAGCATTTCCTCTACCTTTTGGGGTCTTTTCGAACCAAACTATGTTCATCTTACTTCCCTCCTTGAGAGTTATTGCTACTAGTATGACCACGCTTCGCACGCCATATACCTAGTCAATTTTCATTTGAGAATCTCGGCAATTTGTACAGCATTTGATGCCGCACCTTTCCTAAGTTGATTGCCCACTGCCCACAAATTGAAGGCATTCGGCAGACTAAAATCTTGTCGCAAACGACCCACAAAAACGTCATCCCTATCCGGAAAATCGATTGGCATGGGGTAGACTTGATTATCGACATCGTCGAGGAGTACCACACCGGGAGACCTGCCTAGTAACTCCCTCGCCTGCGGCACAGACAGGGGACGATGTGTCTCTACATTGATCGAAAGAGAGTGACACCACATGACAGGCACGCGGACTGTGGTCACCGTAATGGCGATCGTCTCGTTACCAAAAATCTTCTGCGTTTCATGGACCATTTTCCACTCTTCCTTGGTGTAGCCGTGATCCGCAAACAAATCAACTTGGGGTATGACATTAAAGGCTACTTGGTAATGCTTCTTGGCGGCAGCCGTAGGTAAAATCTTGGCCGCCACACTTCTGCCCTCTGTAAAAGCTAGTACCTGTTCTTTAAGTTCTTCCACCGCTTCAATGCCTGCCCCAGACACCGCTTGGTATGTCGATACTACGACGCGCTTCAAGCCTACCGCATCGTAGAGTGGTTTTAGGGCGACGGCCATAATAATGGTCGAACAATTCGGGTTAGCTATAATACCGCGATGACCACTAATTGCTGCGGCATTTATCTCGGGCACGATGAGCGGCACATCGTCATCAAGGCGAAACGCCGAACTATTGTCAATGACAACGGCCCCATGGGCTACCGCAGCTGGCGCGAGCGCCCTTGCCACCTCGCCCGAAGCACAGAAAAAGGCGATATCCACCCCAGCGAAGGCCTCCGCCCGGGCCTCTCTTACGGTCAGCTGCTCCCCCTGAAACTGATACTGTTTGCCAGCCGAGCGACCTGAGGCCAAAAGACTTACCTCACGTAGCGGAAAATTGCGTTCTGCCAAGACTTTAAGCAGAGTTTGGCCCACTACACCCGTGGCACCGACGATAGCAATACTTTTGGACAAAGCCATACCTCCCTTAAGTCTGTCGAAAAACCTCTGCCGTCGTTTTGAGCTTGCGTCGTATGCTGAGCCCATACGGACAGCGCTGCTCGCAGAGGCCGCATTCGGTGCAATCATCGGCATGGACAGGCATCCCTGCGTACCGCTCGCGTGCCCATTCCTGCAACCCATAGCGACTGGTGTAACCTTCGAGAATGAATAGTGTAGGAATACGAATGCCCTGTGGACAGGGCAGGCAGTATTCACACCGCCGGCAAAAGTCTTCTCCGAGAGACTTGGCATCGGCTTCTAGCTCAGTCAACTCCTGTGGCGATAAAGCGCCCAACTCTAGAGCCCTGTAGTTCGCGTGTAGCTGTTCCACCGTATCCATGCCGGGTATAAGCGTGTCGATGTCACTTGGCAGAAGGTAGCGCAAAGCCAGATCGGCTCGTTGCAGAGCACCACCCGCGAGCGGTTTCATAGCTATAGTGCCCATCTTTAGCTCTCGAGACAAGGTCAATGAGCCTACAAACTGCGACTCGACCACATTTAAGGGAAACTGCGCTGTATCGAAGAGATTACTCTTAATTATTACTTCGAGAACGTCATTATTATGACTGGTAACACCAATGAATCGCACTAAGCCTTGTTCCCGGGCGGCGAGAAGTGCGGATAGCGCTCCGTCCTTAGCCTGCACTTGCTCCCAGACATCAAACGCACTGACCATATGTAATTGATAGATATCAATATAGTCTGTTTGCAGCAGTTTAAGGCTAAGCTCTAAGTCCTGCCTAAAACCTTCGGCATCGCGTCGTGCAGATTTTGAGGCCAAGTAGAAAGAACTTCTTCTCGACTGCAAAGCCTTGCCTAATTTTTCTTCACTATCGCGATAACCTCTAGCTGTGTCTATAAAATTAATCCCTAGGTCGTGACAAACGGCAATCATCTCAGCGGCAACTTCTTGTGTGGCACGCTGAATTGGTATGCCCCCTAAACCTAGTCTTGACACTGTGAGGCCTGTCAACCCAAGTGTACGATACTCCATATAGTCCTCCTACTGAGCGAGAATCGCGGCGAGTTTGTACAAGTCGTGCTTAAAATTAGGGCCGCTTTGGAGGGCTTCCGTTATGGACATGGGCACAACTGCACCCGCTCTTACACCCACCATCAGACCGCCGCGTTTGTCCTTAATTAATTCCACAGCCAAGGCACCCATGCGACTGGCCAACATGCGATCGCGGGCACTAGGGGTGCCGCCGCGTTGCACATGGCCCAAAACGGTGACCCTCGTATCTAGGCCCGAACAATTCGCCACATATTCACCAATGGCCACGCCCGACCCCACGCCTTCAGCGACCACGATAATACTGTAGAGTTTGCCCCTCTCTTGACCACGCTTAAGCCTCGCGCAAATTTCTTCTAGGGGCAGAGGCACTTCCGGCACCAGTATTGATTCCGCGCCAGCGGCGATACCTGCCGCTACTGCCAGCTGCCCGGAGTTACGGCCCATTACCTCCACGACGAAGGTCCTTTCATGAGAGGTCGCGGTATCGCGAATGCGATCCATGGCCTCTACAGCCGTATTTACCGCCGTGTCGAAGCCCAGACACTCCTCTGTCCCCGGAATGTCATTATCTATCGTCCCTGGTATGCCTACCGTTAGGACGCCGTGCTCATACAGTTTCTGCGCTCCTTGTAGTGAGCCATCGCCCCCAATGACAACAAGCCCCTCAATTTGTTTGTCGCGCAGTACAGCTAGTGCGCTCTGAAAACCCGCGCTCGTCATAAACTCGGGCGAACGCGCGGTGCGCAAAATTGTACCCCCGCGATGAATAGTATCGGCCACCGACCCAGCATCTAGCCGAGCTATGTCACCCGCTACTAGGCCTGCATAACCACGACGTATACCAAACACTGTCAACCCTTCACTGAGGCCCTTCCGTACTACGGCCCTAATGGCGGCATTCATGCCTGGCGCATCGCCGCCACTCGTGAGCACCCCAATTTTCATCACTTAAATCCCTCTCCTATCACTAAGAACATGCCTACTTAAATATATTGTGTGCTATGCGCGCCGACGCTGCGGCAGCGACCCCTGCTACCAGGTCATCCAAAAATGTGTGCACCTGTGTCGGGTGATTGTTGAGTAGACGCAAAATACCTGGCTTGACTTTGTCTAGATACCCGAAGTTCGTCAGCCCAATGGTGCCATAGACATTCGTGATACCAAGGGCGAGAATCTCATCTACGCCAAAGAGCGGCTCGTCTTCACTTACTATGGCGCAAAGCGGATCCTCTAAAAAGCCCTGTTCGGCCATGGTATCCAGAGCTATACCGACAAGAATAGTATGCTGAACTTCACGCTTGTCTAGCACCGCCAGTACGGTGCTTAAAGAGACTTCAGGCGTAAGGCCAGGATGGTAGGGCTTCTGCAACTCGCTCACGATGGCCGCAATGTCTACTAACTCCACACCTCGCTCAGACAACTTGCGAATAACAATGTCTTTCATGTGCACCTCCATAATATCTCTACATTTGACGCTCCAAGCTTACTTTCTAACTCTGCCTTAAGGTAGGGACCAAAGGCTACATACAGACTTTGATCCACTCTAATCGAGGCTTCAGGCATAAGCAAGTAGACAGGGACAGGACCAGGCGTGCGCTGTAATAGGTTTCGCAATTCTTCTAGGTGCGACTTATCCTGCTTATCTAGGCGCAGTGATATTCTCTCTGGTTGCCGATCGGTGTCATTTTCGCATTCCCCCAGCCCGAGCAGGGTAACTTCGTTCACCGCCAGAGAAACGCGCTCCTCGCGCCGAGTAATGGCTCCACGCAGCATCGCGGCGCGCCCGGCGATCAGCTGCTCTCCTTGTTTTTCGAAAATCTGAGGAAAGAATACTACTTCTATGGTGCCGCCAAAGTCTTCCACTTGCGCAAAGGCCATGCGCCGACCCGCCTTGGTAACAATAACCCTGACTTCAGCAATCATACCGGCGATAGTAACCTCGGCCTTGTCTTCGCATTCGCCGAGTAGACCGATGGAATGCTTGCCGTGTTTGCGCAGGACGGCTGTGTACTGATCGAGAGGGTGACCAGAGACATAGAAACCCAGCAAATCCTTTTCCATTTCGAGAATTTCACTCACACTAAAATCAGTGAGATCAGGAATTTTGATGGCAGCTTTACTGGCTTCGGCCTCTCCAAAGACATCAAAGAGAGAGATTTGCCCTGTTTCACGCTGTCGCTTTTCTTGAGCCACCTTGTCAAAGCATTCTTCCATAATGTCAAGAAGCTGACGGCGGTTAAGTCCTAGCGAAGCCATAGCTCCAGCGCGAATTAAGTGCTCGACCGTACGCCGATTCATTACTCCGTCGTTAACCCGCAGCAAGAAGTCATAAAGACTGCCGTACTTCCCCTCCTGTCGCTTTCTGACAATAGGTTCGATGACTTTCCCCCCCACGTTCTTGATGGCGGCCAAGCCAAAACGAATGGCCTCCCCTTTAACGACAAAATTAGACTCACTCTCATTAATGTCTGGTGGTAAGACAGGAATACTCCGTCGCCTGCATTCTTCAAGGTACAGCTGCAATTTATCGGTGTTGCCAGCCACCGAGGTAAGCAAGGCAGCCAAGAACTCGCGCGGGTAGTGACACTTAAGGTAGGCTGTCTGGTAGGCCAGTACCGCATAACCTGCGCCATGAGATTTATTGAAGGCGTATTTTGCAAATTCAGCCATCAAATCAAAAATGCTGTTGGCTACCTGCTTCGATAACCCGAGAGCCAATGCTCCGGGGACCATTTTTGTGCCGCTAGCCTCGTCGACTATTCCGTGCAAAAAGTACTCGCGCTCTAGCGCCATAACTTCGGGTTTTTTCTTCGCCATAGCCCGACGCACTAGATCTGCTCGTCCTAGAGAGTAGCCCGCAAGCTCACGAAAAATACGTTGCACCTGCTCTTGGTAGACAAGGCAGCCATAGGTCACCTTGAGGATCGGCTCTAAGCGAGAATCCGCGTACTCAATGTCCTCCGGGGACTCTCTCCCTGCTAGGTAACGGGGGATTTGTTCCATGGGGCCTGGGCGAAATAGTGAGATGCCCGCCACAATGTCCTCAAAGCAGGTGGGGCGCAGTTTGGCGAAGAAGTTGCGCATTCCTCCGCCTTCAAGCTGAAACACCCCTAGGGTATCACCGCGGGCGATCATGGCATAGGTGTCGGCATCTTCATACCCGAGCTCTGCAAAATCTATAGCCAGCCCCGTATTATCTTTGACATTGGCTAGGCAGTAGCGGATAACAGTGAGAGTACGCAGACCGAGAAAGTCCATCTTAAGCAACCCTAAATCTTGCACTGTGTCCATATCAAACTGCGTTATAACTGCCTGCCCAGATTTAGCAAGAGGAATCAAAGTATTGAGCCTAGCAGGAGCAATAACCACCCCTGCGGCATGGACCGAAAGGTGCCGCGGCACGCCTTCAAGAGCTTGCGCGAGGTCTAAGAGTTCTTTAATGCGGTGGTCTGTATTGTAGAGTGCCAGTAAGTCCGCAGACTTATCGAGAGCGTCTTTCAGGGTAATGTTTAGCTCCTCAGGCACTAACTTGGCGATGCGATCGACCTCGGGCAGCGGTATGGACAGCGCCCGCGCCACATCTCGCACGGCCGCACGCGCCCCGAGGGTACCAAAGGTCACAATTTGGCAGACGTTATCGTGCCCATACTTGTCCGTGACGTACTTAATTACTTCGTCGCGACGCTCGTAGCAAAAATCAATATCAATATCAGGCATGCTGATGCGCTCAAGATGCAAAAACCGCTCGAACAAGAGATCATAAGGCAGGGGGTCGAGGTCGGTGATACCGAGAATGTAGGCTACTATAGAACCAACGGCCGAGCCACGACCGGGTCCTACAGGGATTCCTTGCTGCCGCGCAAAGCTTGTAAAGTCCTGCACGATGAGCATGTAGCCGGCATAGCCCGCTTTACCGAGGATCTCAAGCTCGTAGACTAGGCGCTGCTGCACTTCTTGGCTAGGGTTAGGGTAACGCCAGTGTACCTTGTCATGACACAATTTCTCGAGGTATGACAACTCGGTGTAGCCCTCGGGAATCTCGTACTGAGGCAAGTGTACTTGATCGAAACGAAAATCTACATTACAGCTGTCAGCAATGCGTACCGTACTGGCTACAGCCTCCTCTACAACCGCGGACGGCAAGTAGGACAGGCGCGCCATGAGTTCTTCTGCCGAAGTAGCATGAAATTGTGGCACAAAACGCATCCGGTTAGGGTCATTAATCGCCTTGGCCATTTGTACGCAAAGAAGCACATCATGTGCTGCGTGATCGCTAGGGGAAACATAATGCACATCATTAGTGAGCACGAGAGGCAGCGACAACTCTTGTGCTAGGGTGACAAGGGCCATATTTATTGGCCGCTGCTCCGGCAAGCCATGGTCTTGCATCTCCAAGTAGAACCGCTCCGGAAAAATGCGCGCCAGGCGGCACGCCACTTCACGCGCCCCGCTGTGATCATTACGCATCATGCGCTGCGGTATTTCGCCGCCTAGGCAGGCACTTAGGGCGATGAGCCCGTCAGAGTGCGCTTCTAGGAGCTCCCAGTCCACGCGGGGACGATAGTAGAACCCATCTAAGTAGCTTGCACTGACCATGCTTATAAGGTTCTTATACCCTAGGTCATTCATGGCCAAAAGCACCAAGTGATAATTATCAGCATCGATTTTCGATTCGCGGTCTAAACGTGTGCGCGTAGCGACATAGACCTCGCATCCAATAATCGGCTTGATACCCTCTTTTTTTGCCGCGCGATAAAAATCGATTACTCCATGCATGTTGCCATGGTCTGTGATAGCTACGGACTTCTGCCCGAGGGACTTAACATGTTTGATTAAGTTATCAATCTTAGCGAATCCGTCCAGCAGGCTGTATTCAGTATGTAAATGCAAGTGCACAAAATCCATGTCGGGAACCTCCTAGTGAAAACACTGTGTTCTAGTAATTTAAGTTCGCCACTAGAGAGCTGTTTCCCTTGTAGCCTCGCCATACCCCAAGTTGACAATAATACTCCCCCTGTGTATACTAACCATAGCCGAATCTGGTATGTACTTACCAGTACGGGGGATATACTTTTGGGGTGAATCTAGCTAACGCTAGTAGGGTCTGCCTTTCTTCCCGAACCCGACAACTAACCTCGGAGGCTAATGACAACGAGAGAGGATGAACATCATGATTAAGCGCCAGTTAGTTTCTATCTTGGGTGTACTAGTGACGACCGCCTTCTTGCTAAGCGGAACTGTCAGCGCGGCCACCCTCGGCTCCCGATCGCTTAGCCTCGGCTCACGCGGTCAGGATGTGCGTGAGGTGCAGCGCATCCTTGCCCAGAACGGCTTCTCACCAGGTCAGCAAGATGGCATCTTTGGGCCACGCACAGAACAAGCGGTAGTTGCGTTTCAGCGCACCGTGGGCTTACCCACCATCGGCATTGTTGGCCCACGCACAACCGCTAGTCTCTTGGCCCACAGAGCAATTTACACTGTGGTGCGGGGTGACACCCTCACTAGCATTGCGCGGCGCAAGGGCACAACCGTAGCGGAACTCAAGGCGGCCAATAAGCTAGAGAGCGATTTCCTTGTAGCTGGTCGCCGTATAATTATCCCTGGAGCTTCTACTAGCGCGGTAACTACACCTTCTAGGAGTCGCCTCGCGATCACCAGAGAGGAGCGCAGCACCCTGGCTAGACTTGTACATGCCGAGGCTCAAGGCGAATCATTTCTCGGCAAAGTGGCAGTGGCTGCGGTTGTACTAAACCGTGTAGACGACGCGCGATTTCCTGACACGATTCAACAAGTGCTCTATCAACCTTTCCAGTTTGAGCCAGTGTTGAATCGTTGGATTTACAAGCCAGCTGGAGAAGCGGCATACCGAGCCGTAGATGCTGCCCTCGCGGGGCAGGACCCCTCCCAAGGCGCAGTGTTCTTCTACAATCCACAAAAAGCCCCTCACACTTGGATGGCAACTCGTCCCGTCATCTTGCGCATCGGCAACCATGTCTTTATGCGTTAGAGCGAGTTCGCTGCTGTCTTTCGTTTTGCTGTACTTGACCTATGGTTTTGGGTGGCCGCAAGGAAACAGTGGCCACCCTTTTTTTGTGCCCACGCCGCTTGCGCAATTCTAGACCGTGCGAAATGAGGACGCCCCCAGCGAGCACTAGCCAAGCCAAAGAAAAAAGACCCTCACCGGTGTAAGGACTAGCAGGCGAAAGACGTGGCAAAGCGATAGTAAACATCCCTATAACAGAAAGCAGCGCGACTATCGACCATAGTTTCTGCACCCCACTCACCCCTTGTATAGGTATGCTCATGAGGGTCCGGTTAGACACATCTTATTTGTCTTGTACCGCCCGTTCCCATGTTGCCAGAAGCTCTTCTAGACGAGAGCAAAGCCGCATGTAACGGTCTACCATTCCCTTCTTGCCATCCTTGAGCTTTAAAAAATCCATGCTGGCCATGTACTCTTCCTGGGCTTGTTTTTCAAGTTCGAGGCGAATTATCTCCCGCTCTATAACGGAAACATCGAGAGAGGTCTTCTTTACCTCTAGCATCTTCTTAGACGGTCCCTTAGCCATGGGCATAGGCGGGGAGAAAAACTGTGTCTGACGCCAATTGCTGTAGTTTTGCCGGTGGTCAATTATATTCTTGTCGCTCCCAAACCGCCACAGGCGGGTGGCAACCTTGTCAAGAAAGTAACGGTCGTGCGAGACAAAGAAAATTGTACCTGTGTAACTAAGCAGGGCCTTTTCAAGCACCTCGCGACTCTCTATATCGAGATGGTTGGTAGGTTCGTCAAGGAGCAGCACATTTCGCCCGAGAAGCAGCAGCTTAGCGAGACTAAGACGAGTGCGCTCCCCACCTGAAAGCGTCGACAGGCAGGCAAACACCTGCTCCCCGCGAAACAAGAATTGCGCGAGGTAGGAGCGGGCCTCCCATTCTGACATGGTGCCACCGACGTTCATAACCTCGGCTAGCACCATTCCCCGCGGGCTAAGGAGCGCTAGACGCTGATCAAAGTAGCCAATTTCGACACCAACCCCCCACCGCACCAAGCCATGATGGGGTAAGTCGCCGAGCAAAGCACAGAGGAGAGAGGTCTTGCCACAACCGTTCGGGCCAAGCAGGGCAATGCGCTCGCCACGCTTGATAGTCGCCGAGAACGGAGCAAAGAGCATGTTGCCCGCGAAACCTACCTGCAGGTCGCAGACTGTGAGCACGTCCCGCCCGCTGCGACGACGTTCGGCGACAGTGAGAGTAAGGTGCTCTTTGCTCTGCGGCTTGGCAGTAGCACTTTTCTCCCGGCGCTCGAGTCTTTTGGCCCAGCTCTTCGACAAGGTGGCGCGCGAGCCAGCACGGTAGCGATTAACAAAGTCTTTCATGCGTAACATTTCTGCCTGCTCGCGCTCGTAGGCCGTGCCCTGCAGAGCCAAGCGTTCTGCCTTCAAGGCCCGATACTTGCTGAAGTTACCAGGATACTCGGTCAGCTTGTGGTTCTCAAGCTCTAAACAACGCGTCACCACTTTATCGAGAAAATGACGGTCATGCGAAACGATTAGCACGGCGCCCTTGTAGGTAGGCAAGAACCCCTCTAGCCATTCTACCGCCGCCAAATCAAGGTGATTAGTGGGCTCGTCTAAGAGCAAAAGCACCGGCTCCTCAAGCAAGGCCTTAGCTAAAGCTGCTCTTACTCGTTGTCCGCCGCTCAAATATTCGATGGGGGCGGCAAGATCTCCCTCTGAGAAGCCAAGGCCCATAAGCACCTTCTTGATGGCACTCTCTAGGCCATAGCCACCTAAGGCCTCGAACCTTTCGGTTAGCAAGCTGTAACGTTGCAAGAGCTTTGCTACATCTTCGGCCCCCGCCATTTGCTCTTCTAGGCTGCGTAGCTCTTTTTCTAAGTCGATTACAGGCGCAAAGACCTGGCTTACGGCGTGGTACAGCGACAAACGAGGCGTGAACTCAGGCTCTTGCTCCAAGTAATGCGCCTTGCCTCCAGAAACTACGCTAACCTGGCCATCATCAGGCGTCAAGCGCCCGGCGACAACTTTGAGCAGTGTAGTTTTACCACAACCATTCGCGCCTAAGAGTGCTACTTTTTCCTTAGCGTGCAGCGCAAAGCCCACACCGTCTAAGACAATATTGTCGCCATAGTATTTCGTGATATTACTTACTTGTAAAACGGGCATTTCGTACCACTCCATCAAGCATCTTGACTCAGTGTAGAATGCCAAGCCACAGCGTGTCAACTTTGTACCTCTTTCGTAAGATTACTGACAAAAATCTTATGGTACGCTTAATATTTTCGCTGTCTTGTGCCAATCGCTGGTGTATAATTAACCGTAACTACTTAAACGCATGGACTTTGCGAGGTTGAAAGGAGAGCCCTATGGCCATAGCCGGTGTAGCCTTCTCATTTGTCGTCATCATCTACCTCGTGCAACGCAAGGTGCACTTGTACCTAGCCTTACTTGTCGGCGCACTTCTCGTAGGACTTACCACCGGGCAGGCTCCCCTCTCCTTGCTGCAGGTCTCGGCTGAGGCCTTACTTATGCCTATGGCCATAGATTTAATGATGGCGCTAGCACTAATCAGCATGCTAGGTAGTGTGATGCAGGAACTAGGCCTACTCGCCAAGATGGTGGAACTACTACAGGTTGTTCTGCAGAGCACCAAACTGACTATTATTTTCGTTCCCTCCATAATTGGCTCGCTCCTAGTGACCGGCGGCGCGATCTTGTCAGCCCCCACAGTAGGAGAATTGGGGGCACAGCTCGATCTTCCACCAGAAAGACTTTCTGCCATCAATTTATTGTTTCGCCATGGCTGGTACTTTGTCTATCCCCTTATGCCAGCTTTCATCCTCATCACCAGCATCACGGATGTTGCTCTGTCGACCCTAGTCCTGTGGCAACTACCACTCACAGTCGCCGTTTTAGTCGCAGGTTACTTTAGCTACCTCCACAAAGTAAAGGATCGCAATACAACGAAGCGTTTGCCCACCCGACAGGATTTCATTGATCTTATAAAGTATACCTCCCCCCTCTGGGCGAGCCTTACTTTGACTGTGGCCTTTAATCTCTCCTTTCCGCTGGCTCTCCTGCTGGGCCTAGGGCTAGCCCTCGCTATAGGCGATGTTACCCTCGCGATGCTGCCAAGGCTACTTTACCGCAGCCTAAACTTTCCGATTATCGCCTCGGGCGCCAGTATTATTATTTTTAAGGCGGTTACAGGGCAGGTGACCGCTCTACCACCTCTCATCGAGCAACTCCTCCAAGCCGGGTTGCCGCCACAGGCCCTCTTTATCGTGGTGCCCTTCTTGGTTGGCTTTTTGTCCTCGTCTAATACTTCCGCCATCGCCCTAACGATGCCTCTCTTGCTCCCGATTATGCAGAAGACCGATTTAGTGCTTTTTGGCGCCATTGCCGCCTATTCCTCCTCATTAGTTGGCTACTTTGCTTCTCCGCTACATCTCTGCCAAGTCGTTACGCTATCGCACTTTAAGTGCAAAATAATGCCTCTCTACCGTGAATACATTTGGCCGCTAATTGCCGTAGTTGTCACCATGACGGCAATATCTCTGCTTCTACTGTAGACTCATACTAAGACCAATCAAGCATGATCCCCCCACCGTGCCGAGCGGTGAGGGGGTCATTTGTTGATGCTGCATATCTACACCTAGGGTGGGCAAAATGAAGAGACATTTGGTGAAAGCGAGGCTTTGATTATGGAAAAAGAACTAAGCATTGTCGGCATACTGGTAGACAACAGGCCCGATCATGCTCCCCTTGTGCAGCGCGTAATCTCAGACTTTGGGCAGTGCATCCTAGGTCGCTTCGGCATTCCAGACCCATGTGGAGAAAATGGGCTCATCACCTTGGTAATGGAATGTGATAGCGAGACCCGCAATCAACTACAAAAGCGCTTAACAGACCTGTCAACCGTTTCTTTTAACAGCATGTGCGTAAAGAGAAACCCCCACTAACGCGGCTACACCCGCTAAGGCAAATTTACCTACCGTCAGGAGCACAATCCTAAGGGCCGCGGCCATAAAGAATGGCTCCGGCACCATGCGAATCAAGTACTCTGTGGCGGGGTTGAGTAACCACAAATCGTTGTCGAAGGTGAGTAAGTGGAATAGAGTGAAGTAATGCGTGAAATCTACCGCCGCCAAAAGGCCCAAAATGAGGAGCAGGCAAGAAATTACGGCTGACCCACAGAAGTAGCCCCTGACTCCTCTATTAAAGTTGCGCGTCCAAAGTAAGGCCGTTAACAGGAGCAACAGGGCGACGATGCTGATATTGCGCACTAAAAAAGTCAGAGCGAAAAGATAGCGCACGTCTCGCAAATGTTTTACTTCTCGCTCGCCGTAAAGCAACCCATTACGTCCCCGCACTGTTGCCACTACGTTTGGGCTAGGCACCTCGCCCCGTAAGTAGTCGAGTAAGACCTCGGTGTAACTCATGAGCGTCGGCAAATCAACCCTAAGATCTTCTGGAACACCTAGGGCGGTGTATTGTGCGGCGTAGAACTGCCTGTCAAAACTTACCTCGATTATGGCCATAGACAAAAAGGCCAAAAAGACGGCAACGGCGAGAAAGGCACCCAGTACAAAAGGCAGTTTGCGCCTCATCCCCTACTCCCTGACGTAGGCGGCCTTAACCCGCGTGCCCATACCACCACGCAGGGCGAAATCCCCTTCTACTTCCATCGAGAGCGGTTGACAGGCCGCTACCAAATCATTTAGGATCTGCACCACAACATGCTCTTGTAAGACACCGACGTTGCGGTAGGTTAACAGGTAGTACTTGAGGCTTTTTAACTCGATGAGCTTCTTGTCAGGCACGTAGCTGATGTAGATACCGCCAAAGTCAGGCAGACCAGTCCACGGACATACCGATGTGAATTCCTCAGTATAGTACTCCACATCAACCTCTTGGCCGGGATACTGGTAGTCCATGACCTCTAGCAAATCGGCTCGCACTGCTGTTTCTTTTTCTACGTCAAAGCGTAGACTGGTGTATTTGTCGCCTATCACGTTACTCATTCCGCCTCCTTCTAGTATTCATCCTGATTGTAGCAAACTGCCGTCCCCAGAACAACCATCGCCCCGCCCTACTACCTGCCGCGCCTACTATTTTGGCGATTATTGACAAATACCTTGTCTGGCGCCGGACTCTTTTGCTCGTCTTGCCGGAGCGCTCTACTTATTTCCGCCGCAACATGTTCCTTTAGCGCCTCATTGCGGCCTTCTAGCAAGGCGGCGAGCTCCTGCTTATGCCTCGCGGTTAGCTCATCGGCAAGCTTCCCTAGCCGTCCGCGATAATCAAGATGTGCCTCGGCCTTGAGCGCATCTAATCTAACTAGGTATGCACGCTCTATCTCTGCCACCATTTCAGCCGCACGGCGACTAATGGCACTCTGCAGCAGTTGCTCTACCTCTCCTAGTTTGGCCTCTATCGCCCCCAGCCATCGCGCGTACACATCCTGCACTTTGATATTGATTTCTGAGACTATCTGCGTTTCGTGCCCGCGCATGGTTTCTGTCGTTGTGCTCTTTAGTTCCTCGCGGAATAGTGCCGCCTGCCGATTCATCTCTGCCCGCTCTTCGTCCCAGACCGCGCGCCAAGTAGAGAAGTGAGTTTCCATCTGGGAGTTCCATCCCACAACTGAAGACTCAAAGCGCGCTCTAAACTCATGGTAGAGATTCGCCGCTAGCGCTTCTTGTGCTTTGCTCTGCCGCTCTACTAGCGCCTGGTAAGCATGCTCTTGCTTGGTCACGACTTCGGCTTCAAGCTGATGTAAGGCACCGGCAATGGTCTGTGAAAATTTGCCTTCGAGATTTTGGAGCAGCCTAGCCGTATCTTCCTGCCACGAGGACGAGGTGAGAGTGAGGCGCGCAGCCAGCTGTTCGACGCTCTCTAGACGCAGGCCCTCTTGTTCGGCACGAAACATCTCACGATAGACATCACTCAGATTTTCGGCCTCGGCCTCAAATTTTGCACTCAGGGCAAGCGAGGCGCTCTCAAATAGTCTGCCCAAGTCAAGCCGAAAATCCTGCCCGAGGAGCTCAATCTCTGCTTGGTGTTGTCTCAATAAGTCTGCTCTCTGATCGGTGACATATTCCGCGCAGGCAGACTTAAGCTTGTTTAGGGAGGTCTCCTCCCACGCCAGTAGGTCCGCCCTCGTCTTCTGATTGTATTCGTTGCCTAGAGTCATAACTTGCCCACTCAGCTCGGCTAGGAGCTCTGTGCGTGACGATTTATGGTCTTCTCTGATCTGGCGAGCGAGCTCGTTTAGTCGCCCCTCATTCTGCCCTTTCATCTGCTCTTCAAGCTCATGCCACCGCCCCTGCCACGAACGGAGGGCCTTTTCTACGAGCGGGGCAATTTGCCGCGCGATATGTTCCTCTTCCTTGGTTAGCCAGTGCTTAAAAATATCGGCCACATGCTCATTCCAGCCCGTCAAATTGGCATTCAACCACTGGTGTATCACTCTGTCCTGTGCCTGCTGCCAGTCGCGTCCCTGTTTAGCGACTTGCTCAACTAGCTGTTTTTTCCACTCCGTCAAATCTGCCCCTAGGTCATGCTCCACCTGTTTCTGCCACTGCAAGACTCCTTGCGCTGATCTCTCCTGCTCTCGCTGACATATCAGCTGCCACTCTTGATGCCACTTCTCTTGCACTAGCGACCACGCCTCAGCTACGGCCAGCAAGTGACCATTAAGGGCTTCCTTTTGCAGAGCCAGCAACTCATCGCGCTGCTGCTGCATCTGCTGCCCTGAAGCTAGTCTGTCCTTCTCGCGGAGCTCTCTCTCTAGTTCGGCAAAACGAGCGCTCTCTCTGTGTATTACCTCTTGCTCGCGCCAATCAACTTCTAGTCTTTGCAGCTCTCGCCCAAACCTATCTCGCCACTCACCCTCTAACTGTATAAGGCGCTTGGTCGATTGCTCCTGCCATGCCGCTTCGCGTGCCTCCATATCTTGCCGCAGTTTCTGCATGTTTTGCTGCAATTCTTGGCTTACCAACCTTTGATTCTCGCGCAACCAATCTAGTGCCTTGCCCTCGCTGTCGGTCTTGCGTTGTAGTACCCACTCTGACTCTAGCTTGGCCTGCCTAAAGGCGATAGCCTCGAGAAACTTGCGCTCTTGTTCATCAATGCGTGAGCGTTCCGCCTGTCGCCACTCTCGCTCACTGCGCTGACGCTCGTTTTCGAGCGCCTCCACTAAGTGCCTCTCAAACTTGAGGCGTTCGTTGTCGA
Organism: Bacillota bacterium; assembly: GCA_018333655.1. Classification (NCBI taxonomy): domain Bacteria; kingdom Bacillati; phylum Bacillota; species Bacillota bacterium. Next base: position 23,572 of record JAGXTJ010000055.1, read on the forward strand.
GCCGCTCTCGCCACGCCACAGCGCTCTCCGGGCTAGTCACAGGAGGTGCCTGTGAGTCTTGCACCGGCACCTCCTTATGTCCTTGCTGAGCCCCTTTTTTCTTAGTCACCCGCGTATCCCCCCTTGCCACATATTCACATCATCATATGCAGCACTAGGGCGCAGGGATAAAAATTACGCCACCACGAAAGCTATGAGCAGGCCGGCAATGGACACGACTAGGGGCGGAGCGAAGTCTAACCCCAGCCCGAAGACATTCAGTGTCAAACTTAGCACTGCCCCAACTTTTCTTAATGAGCAAGGTGGGGCTGTCTGACGCCTGCAATAATTCTTTGCTCACGCTTTTCGGAGCGTCTCAATTATCTTGACTACCCGGTCTGGATCTTCAGGTGTGAAGAGAACCGGACGCCCTTTTTTAAGTTTTAACACTACCACTGCCTCATCGACATGACTTGCTACCGCATCCACTAGGCCAAACTCGCCGAATGGAAAAATGCCCACCTTATAATCCGAAGTACCATATGCCCACCATGCCCACCATCCCAGCGAAGGCATGTCAGCATAAACAGTCGCTAGCTCAATGTCAGCGTAGGCAATAGTACGTCTTCGGAAAGCGGAACATAGATACACGCCATCTCCTCTAAGCTCGTAAGACAGATACCCCGGCAGGTACAGATCTATGGTTACCTTGACCAGAATGAACAGGGGGAACCCTACCATCTGGATTAGGCGTCCTTCTCTCCACAAGCCAAAGGCTACAGGCACCGCCAACAAAGCACTTAGCACGATTAGCTGCTGTATCACCGCCGAATAATCTTGTGGATTCTCTCTCTTAATAAGCTTCACAGGGAGTACCAAGGTTGGTTTAGCTACTTGGACCGCCATAATTACATACCCCCTATGTCCTTGTGCACTACATCTTCTTCTTGACCACTAGTGTGGTAGCCCGAGATGTCGCTTGTAGTTGTTCATAGCAGTCTGCATAAGGCCCTGAACATCATCAAAGTCCCAGTGCCGATTGTCTGCCACTGTTTCAACCCCCAGACCCCCTGGACCACTCAGAAACGCAAAATAAGCAGTTCGACCCGCCCAATACCAAATCCTGTTTTGAGGATCTTGCTCGATGCGCACAACCCTTTGCCAATCTCGGCGCACCTCGTCCTTCTCTACCGTGACAAATGAAATTAGCTGAATGACGCTGTTTATCACGCCCACAGCAGGCCGGGAAGCCCCAGATAAGGAATACAACGCCGATAAGTTTACCTACGTCGAGGGCAAGGATTGCTACATTTGCCCGCTTGGCCAAGTACTAAAGCGCACTGGCACAAAGGAGAGCCGAGTATACCAGAACAAAAAGGCTTGCGAACAATGCCCCGAAAGGGCCAAGTGCACTACCGGTGACTTTAAGCGACTTAGCATTAGCCATTACCAGAGGATCTTCACTGCAACTGACAAGCGCTTGGCGGAGAACTTAGAACTCTACAGGCGGCGACAAATGATCGTGGAGCACCCTTTAGGGACCATTAAGCGCTCTATGAATGGCTACTACTTCCTGCTCCGCACCATAAAGAAGGTGCGGAGCGAAGTTGCGTTGCTGTTCTTCGCCTACAACCTAAAACGTGTACAAAATATCCTCGGTCAGAAGGAATTAATGAAGAGACTTGCTGCTCTTCTTTTTCGGCTCTATTCCGGCAATGCAAAAATGGTCGCCAGATTGCACTTGTTGGCCAGTGAGGGATACTAAAACACGCATTCTAAGAGTAGTAAAGGCTATTAAAACACGCATTCTCGCACAGTCTGCCGTCCCTTTTGGACGCCGCCTGCATACCGGTCACCTATGGAATTTCATTAAACACTGAAATTCCCGTTCTGGACAGTTAACAGGTTGTCTTCCAGACTAATCCCGGGGCAGGGACGAGGCCCCGGTTTTGATGACATCTCACCATTTCGATACTTCTCCAGCGGTTCAGTTTCCTTGGGAAATTTCAGTGTTGATTGAAATTCCATTCGTCTCCGTAGTACTCACCTGCCGGGGTCTCTGCCCCGACTTTCCCCCTAACGCTCACCACCATGGCTTTTGCCCACAGCAGCTTAGGGTGGTTTGAAGTCTCCACCTGCATGGTGACTCCGAAGGGCCTTCCTTCATCTTTTGTGCAGCAAGGCTGCAGTCGCGTTGACTACAGCTTTCGTGGCGCAACGTCCCTTCTGGTTCATACGAGGCAAAGTGTCGCTAAAACCTGCGGCGAGCGTTGATATTCCTTGGTCTTACGCGTTGCTCATCGTTATGCATTTCGGGAACTCGGGTTGTAAGCAATGTCTCAATGCTTAGCGCTGTCTCTGAAGGATACATAACAGCCGAAAGCCAAGACGGCATATGCAAACCGAGTTAGGGCAAAGCTGGTTTGACTCACTATGAGCCAACCGCTAACGTTTATGATCGTCGACGGATCTACGACGAGTAGTTGCACTAGCCCCACTAGCTGTGTGAGAAGCATGGTAAGGAAAAACAAGAATGTGTACCTCGAGATGATTGCAGCACTCTTGCTAATGATGTTGTAGCTAAAATACGTTCCTAGCGCCATAATTAGTGCTGTCACAAGAGCAACTGGAACCTGTATGTCGCGCATTTTGTTTACCTCCGTTGGGGGGATTTCTTGCGGGCTATTGTCGCATGAGCACATGTGGTCGCTGACTACAATCGTCAGCAATGGCGTGGCCTCCCATCTATTAGGCTCCCCCACGCTATTGTCTCACGAAGACTTGTGTTTGTTCAGCCCCTCTGTGCGAAAAATTGCTTTCCCTTTCCGCCTTAACCCTTGCTACATATGGACTTTAAAATTATGCGTCATTTCTGAACATGTCTCAGGGGGTCTTTGGATTAGCACGCCTGAGATTGGTCACACTCATAAGTCGCTGGTATTCCTGTGCGACAAAAGCCCAGTATTCATCTTCGGTCATCCCGAGGGCGAAGATAATCGTGTTAATGATTCGTGCAGTGGTGTGATCATAGCGAACGTTAGCTCGGGCGAAAGCAGCCTTTCCAGTTGCCTCCTCCTTGCTTACGCCAAGCCCATGTCTCAGTGCCTCCTGATAATCAAGCTCGGTCTCAATCAACCGGCTTAATATCTCTTGTTTCGTGGTTTCAACTCCGTGGATAGCGAGCAAGCGGTACATCACTTCGACCTTACGTGCAGATATGCTTCTGTCACCGATGCGCGCGGCCACTAAATTCTTCGGTACATCAATTTCCAGAACAGCAGTAAAGTCTACTTCTATTCCTGAGTTATCCATTACGACAGCATGCACTGGAATGGATGCATCCCATACATTTGCGCGAAGTGTAAAGTTACGCATGCGCGGCAAGGTTGAGTTGCTCCAGTAGGTTGAAGTGACTGAGGCATCATAAGCATTGCCTGCTAAAGGAAGCGTAATCCGTGTCGTGTTGCGCCCACCCCAAAAACTGTGATATGACGAATGAAAGACGCTGTAATCATGAATAAACCCGAACAACTCATGGATCATCTGTGTCGAATTTCTCCACCAACGGAAATTGCTGGGCATAATATCCCATGCGTAGGGGTATCCCCGAAAATTATGCCGAAGTCCGTCATTATAATGTGAGATTATAGACATTTCATGCGCGTAATCTGTGAAGAAATCAAACCGCAAATTCTGTGATATTGACTTAACGAAAGGCACAAGGTCGTAAGTTACCCAGAATGCATGCGTAACGGTTGTAGTATGTGTGCGGATTGCGGGACTAGCGCCATGAGTAACCCCAGCTACAGAAATGGTGCACACCAGCGCAAGAACAAATGCGATGATCTTTTTCATGTGTTGGCTCCTCCTCAGGTCTGAATTAATCGCGCGGATAGCAAATATTGTGAAAATTGTGGCGGAGAACGTAATCGACGCCCATTCGGCAACAGCTGTCAGATTGCATAAAGCCATAGTACGCCCCGCATCTCCCGCCTATGACCCCCCACTTCAGACACGGCGGACAACGACTTCAACCGTGTTGTGCTAACAGACACCCATCGCTAGCGCCTACTTTATTCACGCATAATCGTGTGTTGCGCTTAGGGCTTTGGAGGGTCCCACTGCACTAAAACACCGGTGTCACCAAAAGAGACGCCAGAAGAGTGGTCACAACAACGACTGAAAACAACTGAGTAATCTTTCCTTTCATTCATCTACCCGCCTTTCAATCTAGGCAACTGCCGCTGGCGCCACTCCCTACAGTCCCCACCCCTCCGCAAATTCGGCAATAGTTTCCTAGTTGCCATTATTTTACCCCCCCCTCCCCAAAGGTCAAGGTAATCCATATTACATTTTCGTCATATTTGAATTGTTTTGCCATATCATCAACTGCTTATCTTTTCCCGCTACAGGGGACACGATTGGTTTTGTGGCGATAATCCGACACAACGAAAAGTCCGCTTTGTCCGCTGCGGCCATTAAGTAGCTAGTAGTCTGGGATTAAGCATGCTCTTGACGAAGTCTACGCTACAGGTTTTTCTTTGACCACTACTCTTTCTGCTGCGATTGTGGCCCGAAAAGCCTCACTGGTGGTCGCCCAGTCCACAACGTCAACCTTGAAGGGGAGATTTGACTCGGCAAAAGCGTCGCACAGGTGCGCGTACTGTCTAAAACTTAAGGGATTGTCAGTTAGAACTGCCAAGTCGAGGTCGGAGTATGGCTTGGCAGGGCCTCTCGCGCGTGAGCCAAAGGCCCAAACCTCAAACTGCTGCAGGTGCAGTTCCATTATGGCCCGCACGATTTCCCAATGGTCAGGGGATATAGCAAGGGGTGGGCTAGACATTGCGAGCCACCAGCTCCTGCAGCAAAGCCTTAGCGTCGTCAAGGAATTTATGTGCGCCTTGGTAGACGAGCATAGCCTTGGCGTGGTCGTAGGTGTGCGAAGTGATGTTGCGCATGCTGCGATACTCAAACCAAGCCAGAACATCAGCAACAAGACCTTTTTCTGCTGCAGTGCGCAGCAACCCTCGATAGTCAGCAAAATCAACCTCAGTTGGCGAAGCGGCATCCATTTCTAGCCTGCGCCGCATCATTTTGATGCTCTGTTCGTAGGCAAACTCAAAATTTTGGATAACTCCAGCTATGATGGTGTTCTGCACATCCTCAGACTGCTCAGAAAACCAGGCCCCCTCGCTCACGATACGAGTGCCTGCCTGCAATGAAGCTATAGCGTTTGTTAGCGAAGTCAGGTTGAGTTTCACCTTTACACTCCCTTTCCTCCGACAAAGTTGGCTAGGCATTTCATAGAACGCAACTACTTGCTATAAGAGGCATGTACCTGTTCCAGGAACTCAGAGAACGCCAACAACTCTATGCGCACTGCGGTAAAAAGCGGGCGCACTTGCGCAATGAGACGGGCTATTCTCTCGCCGTCAAACGTGAAGGCGTAAATATTGCGTACCACATGCCTAAACCGCAAATATTCGTCCAGCGCATTGCTGGTGTGGGTGGAAAGCACCTCTGGACGGATCTGCGGCAGGGCCATACTCATCTGGCGTAGCAAGTCCCTGTGCCAATCCAAGCCGAGGGAGAGACTCCGGTCTACATCGGTAGCAATGTGCCGAAAAATACGCTCGAGTCCACTATAGAAATCATGTAAATTCAGTGCTGCCGAATCGAGATACAAGTCGTGCTCTTGGCACTTCTCCGCTAGCAGCATGGCTTGTTCAGCACGGGATACGACTCTCTCTAATTCGGCTATCTCTTGACGAATACGACTAGCGACGACTATATAACGTTCGCTCATAACTCCTGTCCCTCCTGTTCGATGATTAATCTCAGCGCATCACGACAGGTATTCATGTCCACTAGGTTGACCTCAATGTCCTCACCTAAATCCATCACCGCACCTATTGCCCGGAAGGTATCCCCCAAGGCGAGACCCCAAGCCGCAATATCCACATCGGACCATCTAGTAAAACAATCTGGACGAAGGAGTGAGCCAAACACTGCCACTCGCTCTGCGCCAAAGTTTGTCTTGAGGAGTGCTGCGGCCTGCCGCGCAATCTCCCAAGCCTTCTCTTTTCGGCATAGTAATAGCTTCGCCTCTTGCTCTTGCTGCAGCTTAGCAGCGGCTCTATACACAGACATATCCTCTTCACTTGTCCTGCGTTCTGAGATACTTGCTTTGTCGCGCTTCTCCATATGTTTTGCAACACCCTCTTCTAATCCCCCTCTCTGGGAAAAAGGGGACGCCATAATTATACCACACACCAAGTCTTGGATGAGTTAACAAAGTAGCCCTTGACTACGCCTTGGTGCTTTCCTTGAGCTTCCTCCAGGCGGCTAAAGTATGTTGCCACTGCACCGAGGTCAACTTGCGCTCACCATAGCGTACATCCTCAAATGAACTTGTGATCGTCCGCACTTCAGCAGAGGGCAAGATGTCGCGTAATGCCTCCTCGTATTCGGCTACGGTTTCCGTCTCGGCACGTGGCCGCGACTTAGCCTTGCCGTACAATTCAAGGTAAGCGAAAATTTGCCAAATATTCTCTGGCTCGAGAGGGAGTCTACGTTTTGGTTTGGCGCGAGCTTTCCTGGTGCCCCTAGGAGAGAAAATCTGCCCCAGCAGAGACTCATGCTCATCGAGAGGATGAGTTACTACAGGCGAAGCAGGCCTACTAATACGCCTTAGTAGCAGCCAGACTAATGCTACCAAGAAGACAATGCTGAAGACCTGTAAGAGCCACGGTACGCCTGTGTCTAAGTCGCGCACCGCCTCGAACAACCCCTCTGGCATTCTTTCCTCGCCCCTAGCGGTCGGGTCACCAGCTAGTAAGGCGGCAAGGGCACGTGTCACAATGAGTATCAAGTAGATCATGTAGCCAAAAGGCACAAGAAAAACCAAAAAAATCTCGCGGGCGATATAGGCGATGTAGTCTAGCATGGGCCTAACGCTAAAAGCTCCTGCCCCGGCCAAGAGAGTAGCCGCTAAGAATAGAGCGGTGCTTAAAAGCAGAAACTTCGTCCGGCCGCTCATGGGCCTTTGCTTGGTCACTTGCTCGACATATTGGTCCCAGGCTAGGCCGAGCGCTAACATGCTAGCAAGGGCTAAACCTAGCAGTGCGTTAGATATAGCCATCATGCCAGCTGCATGAGCGAAGGGTATGGCCACGGCAAATATTACAGCAAGTTGGGCGAAGTAAGCCCTCGCTTCGCTGTAACCCCAATCATGTCGACCGATGTCTATGGCTGCGTAGGCTGCCGCAAAAACCAACAATGAAAAGAGAGAAACGCTCACAGGGAGCCCTCGTCCTACCGCGGGCAGCAGCAAAGCCACACTTAGTGCCAGCACTACAAGCGTGATCCTGCGCCACCAAAGCGGCCACTTAAGAGAAAACCGACCCACAAACAGCGTCATTAGGGTAGCTACTAAAATGTTCCACAAGGGCAGCCCTGGAAGCACCCCTCTATGCATAAAGCGATAAAGAGTCTCTGCCCACACCTGCGTTACAATCGACAGAGCTACCACGGCAAGCACTTGGGCCAGTAGAAGGCGCACTCTAGGGTACAATTTCGCTCTCCTCCTTCTGCACCCACAGCATCGAGGTATCGTCAAAAAGAGCCGAAGGGGTGCTTCCGGTGTAGACTACACGTAGTGGCACACGGCGTAGCGCGAAAAGTTGTTTGGCGGACAGCAGTTCCTCTGTCAGCATAGGTGTGACCAGTACGAGAGTCGTCCCAAAATGTCGCCTCTCGAGGGCATTGACCAGAAAGGTACTTGGCCTGACCATGGCAAATTGTGTTGTGCCGGCGAGTGCTGCTAAAAAGCTATGCCTCTGCTCTGCCCCGGCGCTACTGGGTACATCGGTGATGTAGTCATTGGCTAATACGCCCACACTACAGGCGCCATCCAGTAAAGACATGCCCAAACTGGCAACTACTTCAATCGCCCACTCTGTTTCTCTGGCGTCTTGCCGAAACCATACGACGTCGCTACTCGAAAGATTAAGCAAGAACAGCACTTCTCTACTTGCAGATGGTTCATGCACATGCACCATGTGACGCGCTGCTCTTGCTGTCGCCTTCCAATTAATGCGGTTTAGAGGGTCTCCCGGTCGGTATTCGCGCACTCCTCGAATGCGCAACGGGTCCTCATGTATAAAACTCTGCAAGGTAGTGGGCCCTAGCAGGGTAGATGGAACGACACGCAGGGCGTCAAGAGCATGCACTCGTGGATAGATGGTAATTTCTGTTTCGTCAGTACGCTTACTATATGCGCTTCCGTAACCAAGAGGCCCTGTCACTTTAATTTCGGTGGGACCAAGTTTCGCTACACCACGCCGTTCGCACAGGACGGTATAGCGACGGCGCACTCTTTGCCACATGCCCAAGCGAAAAGCGTGTTCTAGCTGACGCAGGGCGCCACCAACCGCGGGAGGAACGCCAACAACCTGCGTGTGGTGCGAAACATCATGCCACAGCTGCAGCAAAGATATGGGCAGGAAACTGCGGTTTTCAAGCTCCACCGTAAGCTTAACGCTGTCCCCCGGCCAAGCATAGGACTGTGAAAAATAGGCGCGATGGTGCAAAGCCTGTCGTCCCCACTTGGCATACAGGCGAGGAAAATACGCCAAAACAAAGCCACCACAGCCAGTAATGATGAGCGCGGGTGAGCGTAAGATTAGCCCAAGAATGAAACCTATGGCTATGAGTATGGTACTTAGCTTGGGCAGCTTCATCTTACTGTCATTCATGCTTCAGTGCTAGGCAAAACTGGAACAGGAACAACCGACAATATTGCATCGAGTACGCTTTCAGCCGTTTGCCCGCGGAGACGAACCTGACTTTTGACTATAAGTCGGTGGCAGAGAACGGGCTTTGCTAACTCCTTGACATCGTCAGGCAAGGCAAAGGCCCTCCCCAAAAGGGCAGCGCGCGCGCGTGCACTACGCATCAATGCCAGTGTGGCACGTGGGCTAGCCCCTAGTCGTAAGTCTTCGTGTACACGGGTCGCCCTCACGATGTTAGCGATGTATTCCGCCACCGCCTCGCTGACATGAACAGCCTCTGCGCCCGCGCAGAGAACAGACAAGTCACAGGCCTTTGCCACTGGTGTCAAAGTTGTGAGCGGATTTGTCTCAGCGAAACGACTAATGAGACGCATCTCTTCCTCTAGCGTGGGGTAACCAAGCGACAACCGCATCAGAAAGCGATCTAGTTGTGCCTCGGGCAAGGGGAAAGTGCCCTCCTGCTCAATATGGTTTTGCGTTGCCACCACCAAGAAGGGCATCCCTAGCATGCGAGTTTCGCCATCGACGGTGATTTGGCGCTCCTCCATGCACTCCAGTAAGGCTGCCTGCGTACGCGGTGTGGCTCTATTGATTTCGTCGGCGAGGAGCACATTAGTAAAAGCGGGGCCGGGACGAAACTCAAAGTGCGATGTGGCCTCATTAAATACGCTTACACCTGTTACGTCAGACGGCAAAAGGTCGGGGGTGAACTGTACTCGCTTAAACTCAAGCTCTAGAGAACGGCTTAAGGTTTTGGCGAGCATGGTCTTGCCAGTGCCTGGCACATCCTCAATGAGCACATGTCCCTGGCAGGCTAAGGCGATCAGTATTAAGTCTACAATCTTCTCTTTGCCTATAATTACTTTGGCAATGTTTTCGCGCAGTCGGTCGGCTATCTCTTTAACATCCATCGGTATACCTCCTAAAAAATACAATCCGGGGCTTAACCGGGCGTTGGTAGCAGTGCCATGCGTAGTTGTGCTAAGATATTGGCATAAGCACTTGTTTTATTTTAGTTTATGCGAGGGATGGTGTACCCCTATTTTTAACTATCTATTACTGATTCTCTTGGCAGTCATGTGGTCTATAGTTTTTTTGCTGCCAGTTCGCAAAAAGAAAAAGAGCAAAGGGCGTCTTTTGCAGGTAGTACGCGTGGCAGCCATGTGGTGGGTGCTCGGTATGGCCTATCATTTGGTAGGTTTTCTCATGCCCGACCGCTCGCTACTCGGGCTTTTTGACCAGTTTTTGTCGTATACCATCTCCCTGCCCACCCGCCTGGGAATCGGGCTAGAGAATGCGCGAGTTAGCGCCTTCGCGTCAACTCGCTTCGATTTAGCCCTAGCTATGATACTTGGGCTACCCTTCGCCTTTGTTTTGGCGCTTGGCCTGCTGGTTGTTATCTCTGCCCATAAAAAACGCCGCGCCCCGCGGCAACAGTCTATCGGGCAGGGCATGTAGGGCAACCAGACCACAAACAAAACCTGGAGGAGGTCATCGCTATGCAACTAAAAGTAGCCCTCATACAAATGGATATCGCTCTCGGCGACCTGCAAGCTAATGCCCAAAAAGCTAGACAACTGGCGGCAGGTCTAGCAGAATGCAGCTTCATTTTACTGCCCGAGCTCTGGAGCACCGGCTATGCCTTAGACCGAGCCCATGAGTTGGCAGAAGACGGCACGGGTCTCTGCACCACTGTGATGCGCGAAATTGCCTGCGCCAAAAATGCCTATGTAGGCGGTTCAGTTCTCATGCAAAGAGAGGGCGGCATCTACAACACCTTTGTCCTCATTTCACCCACAGGGCAAGTTGTGGCCACCTATGACAAGACTCACTTGTTTAGACTTATGCAGGAGGACATTTTCTTAAGCCCTGGTGACAGGCTGGTCACCGCGCAAACCACCCATGGCCAGGTCGGCTTAGCCATATGCTACGACCTGCGTTTTCCCGAGGTCTTTCGTCACTATCGGAATGCGGGGACCGACTTTAATTTGCTAGTAGCAGAATGGCCGCTGCCCCGCCTCGAACATTGGCGCACCCTGGTACGGGCGCGCGCCATAGAAAACCAGTGCTACCTCTTAGCCTGCAATCGTGTAGGTCGCGACCAGAACAACACTTTCGGAGGCCATTCTCTAGTAGTAGACCCTTGGGGCGAAATCTTGCTAGAGGCGGATACCACTGAAGGTGTCTATGTTGTTGACCTTGAGACGGAAAGCATCATGGCAGCACGCAGTAGAATCCCGGTACAGGGAGACAAGCGCAGCGACCTCTACTAGTTCATAGCAGTATGACCAGCGGTTATTGCTGGTAGTAACTTAGCATCTTCGTTGCGCTTTCGCGCATGCTATCCCGCAGAGCGCTAGGATGTAAGACCTCGGCATGTTCGCCGTAGGCCAAAACCCAGCGCGCAAACTCCTCGAGGCCCTCTACTTCGGCCGTAAAAGTAATGCTGCCATCTGCGCCCTGTTCAATTTTTTGGCTAGGATGCCACTTGCTCTCGGCAATGAACCGAGAGTGGGGGGGCATAAAACGCACTGCGACGCGGTGTTTTTCTCCTTTAATCATGCTCCAGGCATGTCCCAGGTAGTTATTCAAATTGAAGCTAGTAGGACGCTCAAAGAGTCTTTCTAGCATCGTCAATTCCTTAATGCGGTCCAAGCGGAACACACGCATTTGTTGACGATGATGGCACAGGGCGATTACATACCACACACCCTTGTGACCATACAAATGGTAAGGGTCAATTTCGCGAAGTTCTTCGCTGTCCCGGTAGAGCGAGTAGTAGGTCATGCTGACGACTCGTTGGTGCGCTATTGCTTTAGCCAGGACATCCAAGTATTCGCTGCAATAATCTGGGTCGACAATTCGCTCCTGAGCACAACTGACATTAGGCAGGGTCTCCTCCATCTCCTCCCGGGCAGTAGGCGACAGGCTATTCCAAATTTTATCTATGGCATCATCGAGTGCCTGTGCTGAGGGCAGGGTTTGGTTGTCTCGCGCTAGACTTGCCGCTACCAATATGGCGCATGCTTCCTCCACGGTGAACTCTTGGGCCGCGGATAGCGGCCTTACTGTACGGCGAAAACCCCCCTGACTTCCTGGAAAGGCTTCTACATGGAAGCCTTGTTTTTTTAAGCGCTCGATGTCCCTGTAAATTGTGCGCCTGCTGGTCATAAATACTTCTGCTAATTCCTGCGCTCGTACACTGCCCCTCTCCATGATTAGGTCGGCAATCTGCTGCACGCGACTCGCCTTTTTTCTCACTCCACACGCCCCCTTTGAGTGAGTATTCCCTCTTAACCCCACGAAGTCCTGCTACTTCCGTGGCGTAATTTGGAGACTAGCGATGGCGCGTCTCTCTTAGCCATGCCGGTCGCACGTTGGTGATTTCACAGATATGGGGCGTCAATCCCGCAAGGTCATCCCCACAGACTTGCGAAAGTGAAACTTTCCCCAGCGCTTGCACACCCTGGGCCATTTCGTCTTGACAGGCCAGAAGAAAGTTTGCCAAGTGTTGAGCGCCCTTTTCTACGTTAAACTGCGCAGCGTAGCGACCTGTGTACCACACCACTTCTGTAGGTGGTTCATAGGGCAGCGCTTTGAGCGTCTGCGTGTGGGTGACCGCGAATAGTGCCGCGGTGCCTATGTACACGGCGTCAGCACCAAGGGCTAGGGCTTTGAGAAAATCCCCCGGGGTGAACAGGCCGCCGCCGACAATGAGACTAACCCGCTCACGCGCTCGCAACCTCTCTAATTGCCCCACCGCCCTACACAAAGCCACAACTGTAGGCAGGCCAAAATCGTCCTGCAAAATGGGGGCCGACCCCTTGGTGGCAGCTTGTGCGCCGTCGATCGATATAAAGTCAACTCCGCTTTTGACCAAGAAGGTAATGTCGCTCTCAATATCCATGCCCGCAGCAATCTTAGCGCCAATGGGCACGCCAGAAGTCAAGGCCCGCAGGCGATCGACAAAATCGCCAAACTCCTCAGGAGAGGCGGTGTGCTTTTGTCGTGCTGCGATGACTGCTGCTTGTCCGCGTGGAATTTTAAGCGCCTTGTAGAGGGGGGCATCAATTTCGCCTGGCGAAATGCAGTGCCCCACACCACCCATCGCCCCCTGCCCAATCTGAATCTCAATGGCATCAGCCTGCTTGAGAGCTTCGCGCTCTTTGCCCCAGGAGGCGCGATTATACTGCATGATGTAGTGTTTCGCAGCTCTGCGCTCGGCGGGCAAGAAGGGCCCTTCGCCGCTATTAATTGCCCCACCAGCCAGAGTGACCCCTTTCGCCAGAGCTATCTTTACTTTGGCACTAAGTGCCTCGCCATAGGCCATGGCGGACACCAAGATGGGGCTTTTAAGCTTAAGGGGGCGAGCGGCTTGAGGCCCAATAACCGTGGACAGGTCAATGAATACTTCACGCGGGGTGGGCAGAGTTGTCAGTTGTGCTACGTTAAACATAAGCGCCGTAAAATCTGGCATGGCCCGCGGCGAGCCCATGGGTCGAGCTAGTGCCGTACCGGTTTCAGCTCGCAAATTTGTCTCCATAATGTTCTGTACACCCATCCGCCTGCTCGCTGAATAGAATTCGGCCATATTCTCGGCATAGTCATCAGTCATGATACGTGTCAAAGTCCACTTTGCCACTTGCCTGACTACAGCTCGCGTGAGCCACACCGCCCCTACTCCACCTAGGAGCAATGCCCCCAGCAAGCTGCCTACTTCGCGATATACCCCACCCACCCGCGACCCGGTTTTCTCCATTACTATCACCTCCTGCCTAGCATGCCAAAAAAGGAGCAGCTCCATTAATTAGAGCTGCTCCTCCTGTCATTTAAGGCGATAAAGCACACACATTCGCACATTTACCGCAGTGCGTCTACTGCTAGTTGCACCATCACGGCCGCACCGCGGGCTAAGGCCCTTTCATCAAAATCATACCGCGAGTTGTGTACTGGAAAAGGAGCTGTGTCAACGCCTTTACAGCCCAACCAAAACATGGCGCCAACGGCATGGTCGAGAAAGTAGGCAAAGTCCTCGCCACCCATGGAGGGTTGATCGAGCATAAAGACACTCTCTTCTCCTAGTGCAGTCGAAGTGGCCTCCACCACCATCCTCACCCCGTCAGGATGGTTATGCAAAGTGGGATAGCCGAATTCATACTCCACACTAGCACTAGCGCCAAAGCCAGCGGCTATACTCTCAACCAATTGCGATATTTTTTGCGGTAGGCCATGGCGCACTGCCTCGTTTTGAGTGCGTACAGTGCCGTCTAAATACGCAGTCGGTGCTATGACATTGTGCCTCTGCCCCGCTATAAAGCGACCAATAGTCACCACTACCGGCTCAAGGGGATTCATCTGCCGGCTGACAATGGATTGCAGTGCCGTCACAATATGGCTGGCCACTACGACGGAGTCTATGGCAGCGTGAGGCGCAGCACCATGCCCACCTCGCCCGGTCACATTAACCTGAATTCGGTCCGAGGCCGACATCAGGGGACCGGCCTTAATGCCGACTTTGCCAAACGGTACTTCGGGCCACAGGTGCAAGGCGAACACAAAATCCACCTTCGGGTTCTCCATGACACCGGCCTCGATGAGCGGGATGGCGCCACCCCGTGGTGAACATTCTTCGGCCGATTGGAAAAAAAACTTTACCACTCCAGAAAGCTCACTGCGCTTAGCGGCTAGCACTCGAGCGGCCCCGAGCAGCATCGCAGTATGACCGTCATGGCCGCAGGCATGCATGCAGCCAGGGCTCTGTGAAGCAAAAGGCAACTCTGTCTCTTCTTGAATGGGCAGGGCGTCCATATCGGCTCGCAGAGCCACACAACGCCCGGGCTTTGCGCCGCGCAGCACCCCGACTACACTAACGCCCCCGACGCCTTCTTGTACTTCTAGGCCAAAGGAACGCAGTTTCTCGGACACAAAAGCGGCCGTTTCATGCTCCTCGTAGCCGAGTTCCGGATGCGCATGAAGGTGCCTGCGCCACAGAATGATCTCTTCCTCGATACCAGCAACTTCTTTGAGAATGTCCATACTCTCCACCTCTCCTACTCTCGGATTGCCGTGTTAACCCTGGCTGACGGCCTAAAAATGCAGGCCGTCCTCGTAGTAGCGCCGCCTCTCAAGCAGCAAAAAGGTCACGTCAACACTCGGGCAGCCTACACCTTTCAAGTGACGCGTGATGGTTTCCGCCATGCGATCATACGCTTCTTCGCCCCTGTCAAAGCAATACACCTCGACAAAGGGATGGCCTTCTACCTCTTGTCCATCCCACACATAAGTTGAAGCCACACACTCCAGCACAAAGTGCTCCCGCGCGCACTTTATGATTGCCGATAACTCCTCCGTCAAAGGCTGAGAAACGGCTTGCACATAGTCAAGTGATATCGCGTGAAAACGTAATTGCGGCATACTCTTTCCTCCCCAGCTAAGACTTCTGCCCTTCTTGGCATTTCTTTTCTGATGGTACAGACCGGCAACTAGAACAAGCACCCTGGCAGGGCAGAAGTGTAACGACTAAGCACAAGCAACGCACACATCGTAGAGCGCCCTCGACACAGGGGGCTCCACAGCGAGGGCAGTGCGGAGTCACTTAGACCACCACCCGAGCTACCAGGCCACCAACAAGAAAGGCGACCGCAAAAGCGCTGAGCCAAAGCACGAGAGCCTCTTGCCAGCTACGTTCCTTAAACATAACTATAACAGAAGCGATGCAGGGCACAAAGAGAGTAATCGTAATCATGGAGACCACAGTTTGCGCAGCGGTCAAAGACATATCAGCTAGGCCCGCAGCACCGAAGTCACGCCGCACTACTCCCATAATAAAGGCGGTGGCGGCTTCGCTAGGCAGACGCAGCCAGCCTACGGTTAGCGGCGTGAACACTTGCTCTAGGGCGAGCAGCGCGCCGGTCTGCTCTAAGACTGTTATCAGGAGTGCCCCGAGCGCGAACAGCGGTGCAGCTTCGACAATAAACATGTAAGATTTGTTCATAGTCTTCTTTAAAATGTTACTTAGGCGTGGCCAGCGCAAGGGCGGTATATCTATAAGTAAGTCAGATGATTTCCCGGGCAATAATCTATGCAATAGTGTACCTATAAAGATAAATACTGTAACGATGGTCGCCATATAGATGGCTACATAGGGCCAGCCGAGGGGAGCAATAAGCCCGACAACTACACCTAGCTGCGCCGAACAAGGAATTGTTATGGCCAGCAGTGTGATGGCGATAAGGCGCTCTCGCGACGTGCCAAGTAGACGCGTCGTGATTTTGGCCATGGTTACACAGCCAAAGCCGAGCACCAGCGGTATGACGGCGCGACCGTTAAGACCAATCGCCGTTAGCGAGCGGTCGAGCAAAACAGCGATGCGCGGCAAGTATCCTGTGTCTTCAAGTAGTGCGAGCAGCAAGTAGAAACCAATAACGAGCGGCAGCAAGAGCCCGAAGACGTAGGTAATGGTCATGGTTAGAATGCCAAATTCTCCGACGAGGACCACCCATGGCCAGGTCCCTACCTGGAACAGCCTTTCTACCGCAGCCCGCATAAAAGGCTCGTAGAGTCCAATCATAATGGTTTCCTCGGTCACCCCGACTACAGTACCGGCAATAAAGACTCCTAGCACATGGTACATCCCATAGAGAGTTGCCAGCAGTAAAGGCACCCCCGTCCAAGGCTTAAGCATAAGTCGCCCGAGCAGGGCCGCGAAACCTAACCCGCTGTTTGACTCCCGCAGCACCTTAGTGACTAACTCATTAACTCTTTCCCGTCGCGCTAGGTAGATCTTTTCACGGCTGCCAGGCGGCTTGAGCCCATGCCGCAGCGCGATATCCGCATCATCTTCTAAGTACAGCATGACTTCGGCCTGACTACCAAGTCTATCGAGCCAGTGCACTTTTTCTTGAGACAGGTAGTCGCCAGCTATACCCACCTCTGGCTTAAGAAGGGCCTGCATTAACTGCGGAAACCCCTTCTTCTCCACAGCTACCGTACCCACCACCGGTACGCCTAGCATTTGAGACAGCATCTGTAGGTCCACTTTAAGCCCCTGCGCCGCCGCCTCATCTAGCATGTTGACAGCCACGACAGTCGGTATCCCGGTGTCAATACACTGCTGAGTGAGAAACAAGTCGCGCTCTAAATAGACTGCATTGACGACATTAAGAATGACGTCGGCAGTGATAGCGACATCGCGCGTCACCCGCTCTTCATCATTAAATGCAGAGATACCATAGACACCCGGGGCGTCTATGAAGATTTGGTTGCCCACGCGAGCCTCGGTTATCTCGACAGTCGTGCCTGGGTAGTTAGATACGTCGACATAGACGCCAGTAAGGGCGTTAAAAAATACCGACTTGCCGGAATTAGGATTGCCCACTAGAACAATGCGCCGCGCTGCTCCCTTGCTGTGCTGATGGTGCTTAGGCATGCTTCTGGCCCTTTACTTTCTCTACTTGTATCTGCCTGGCCAAGTTTCGCCCTAGAGCATAGCGCATTAAACCGCGCCGCAGCACGATAGGACCGGAATGCAAAACTTCTTCCACACTTACCAGAGCCCCCTCGGCGATGCCAAAGCGTATGGCCTGCGCCCGCACTAAGTCGTTCTGGATGCTCTTGACAATAACTACATCACCTTTGCGCAACTCACTCATCTTCACACTGCTGCCTCCCCAAATGACACACTTTCTTAATACAATGTCACACTTTTGATATCGACAATCATCATCATTATATGCTGCAAGGGGCCATACGTCTATAGCTAAAGCATTGTCTATTTCTACGAGGTGTTTAGGTAAAAAATTCTCCGCCGCCGTTACTAATCGCCCGTCAAAAACTAGAGTGCCTCCACCTTGCAGCGCACAAGATAGAGGCACTCTAGTTGAACTAGGTCGGCAAGCGTAAGCGACCTTACGGCGTGCCGCAATCCGGACACTCGGGGTCGCGCCTCGCCTCCGCCGCTTCAAAGGTCATAGACAGACCGTCAAAAATCAGCATACGGTTAACCAAGAGCTCGCCCTGCCCGAGCAAGTACTTGATGGCCTCGGTCGCTTGCAGGCAGGCCGCCAAACCCGGAATAGCGCCCAACACGCCTAGCTCAAAGGTAGTCTTGGCACTTAGAGAAGGCGGTTCGCGAAATACACAGCGCAAGCAAGGCCCCTCATAGGGCAGCATGGTCATGACACGGCCTGCCATGGAGAGCACCGCAGCATGGATAAAGGGCCTCCTCGTTTCGAGACAGGCCTTGTTAAGGACGAACCGCGCGGCAAAATTATCGGTGGCATCGATAACAAGGTCATACTGCGCCACTAACTGTGTGGCGTTTTCAGCCGTTACGACAAAGTTATGCGGGACTACCTCACAGTCGGGGTTCAGTGCCCGCAGTTTGTCCGTGGCAGACTCTACTTTAGGCCTGCCGAGGTCAGGCGTAAAGTGCAGTATCTGACGCTGTAAGTTTGTCAGATCTACGACATCACCATCGGCAAGCCCCAGCCGCCCGATGCCTGCCGCGACAAGATAGTAGGCAGCGGGAGAGCCAAGCCCTCCCGCACCCACCACCAACGCTGATGACCGGAGCAACTTTTTCTGCCCTTCTACGCCAACACAGGGCACTTGAATGTTCCGGTGGTAACGCTTCTCCTGCAGGGGAGATAAGTCTACCATTACTCTACCACTCCTCGCCTTAGCCGCCGCCTACAGGGGGGAATAGCGATACCCGGTCACCGTCTTGCAGGCAGTAATCAAGCGATTTATGGAGGCCATTAACCAAGGCGGCAGACACTTCGCTCGCAGGGATACTGTAGCGAGCCAAAAGATCACGAATTGTCGTGGACCTGTCGATTGTAACCGGTATTTTCTCTCCGTAGCGGGTGCCGAGATATCTCTCTAGACCCGTGTAGACTCGCAGTTCAATAAGCATCTCTCGCACCTCTACTCTCTGCGCACTTTATCTATAGGCATACTGACATCTGCTGCCTAGTCTCTAGGTCCTAAATACGCTGTCGAGCTCTGCGTCACTGATGTCAAAAACGGTGTTATGTGGCGCGAGTTTCTCGTTGCAGAAGAATTCTGGCAGACGATCGGCGGCCTTAGTAAAGCCGGCAGCCTCGTTAAAGGCTAGTTCGCCCTTGAGAATATTCTTACCTAAGGCGAGTACATCATCTGTGGTCAGAGTCAAATTATACTGGGCGTTTAGCATTTCTACTATGGTAGGTAGTCCATCGGGATTGTCTAAGACGGGGAAGGCCACGAAGAGACAGAGACCTGAAGCATCGATGGCAGCTGTCGCCACCTGCAAATTGCGCGAGAGCTCTATCTGTCCTTCTGCCTTTAGAGGGTCGACAAAGCCACCCACCTTGAGGATATTGGCAGTCACAGCGTATCCTGCGGTATGGTCCGCACCCATGGGACTAGTAGCATAGGTGACGCCCATGCCCTTGCAGGCGCGCGGGTCGTAAGCTGGAATGCCCTGACCCTTTACTGTGGCTACGCGGGTCACGCTGTAGGCCTTGCCAGTAAAGTCGGCACCGTTTCCGAGAATGCGGCCGGCAGCTGTACCCTTCGCTACCTCACTGAGGGCGGCAATAGCAGCTTTACCATCACCAAAAGGTATGACACCCGCCTCCATCATCACACCTAGGGCCACGCCAGCTTCGATGGTATCGAGCCCGGCATCATTGCAAATGTAGTTGAGCTCAGCTATGGTATCGAGGTCTTTGATTTCGAGATTGGCGCCAAAGCCCCAGGCCGTCTCATATTCTATCGGCGAACAAATCCTGCCGTCTGGCATCGGGTAGGCGTTAGAACAGCGGATAACACAGCCAGGGTGGCAAGCATGCGCTACGCGCCCTCCCTTTCTCTCCTTGGCAATGCGAGCGAGCGACTCCCCGCCAATCTCATTGGCATGCTCAAAGCGTCCATTGTTGCTAAAATTTCGTACTGGTAAAGTTCCGGCTTCGCTAATAACATTCATTAGTACATTGGTGCCATAGCTAGGCAGCCCTGTACCGCTAACCGGGTGGTCAAGGAGTATCTTGGCAAATTTCTTGGCGGCAGATGAGAACTTCTCTTTATCGTGCACTGGTACGCCATAGGTGGTTGGCGAATCGATGACAATCGCTTTGAGGCGCTTAGAACCGAGCACAGCACCCAGGCCTCCCCGCCCGGCATAACGGCTGGAGTTGCCATCGCCATCGTTGCTGGCGACACCCGCTCCAGAGAGCATCATTTCTCCCGCTGGGCCGTTGCAGATGACGCCGACCTTGCTGCCGTAGCGTTCGCGCAGTATGGCCGTCAGCTCGTATGTTCCTTTGCCCGCCAACTCATCGGCCGAGATAATTTCGGCTCCCGCAGGAGACACCTTGGCAAGCCAAGTGCCCTGTCCTTTAGGCATGCCCTCGACAACGATAGCCTTAATGTCCAGGCTGGCTATTTTCTGCGAACAGATGCCACCCGCATTCGCCTCCTTGATGCCCCCTGTCAAGGGGCTTTTTCCGCCGAAGGAGAGACGGCCAGATGAGGGAGCCGTGGTGCCTGACAGCAGCCCCGGGGCGATGACAAGCTTGTTAAACTCGCGCAGGGGATGACATTCTGGGGGCACTTCGTCGCAGACCATTTGCGATGTCAGCGCACGCCCTCCTAGCGGCAAATACTTCTCAGGTACTTCCTCAAATTTAGCCTCACACGTCGACATGTTAATACGCAGCAATCTTGGCATTAAACCTAACCTCCTCCATATTTCTCGCTTCTGTCACCAAAATACATTCTACATCGGGCAATATTTTCCTTCAGATAGCGCAAATTTCGCACAAATTATTTTGCTCTCTGGCCCACTGTCAGTCTATTTGCGTGGCTAAGGAGGTATTACCAATTCTTTGTAGAATACTTGCTACACTGTGGCAGGGGAGGTTTTGCAAGTGGGAACCATCGAACTAAGGTTTTTTTCAACGCTACAAGATATTATGCATGAAAAGGGCTTCGCTTTTCCTACGTATCTGGAGGTAGGCCAAGGCTTAACCGTCAGAGAACTACTGCATCACCTTGGCATAGATGCGCAAGAGGTTGAGGCGGTAATGGTTAATGGCAAGGTGGAGAATTCTGAAAAATTTATCTGCGCAGGCGATAGAGTAGCGCTTATCCCCCCGGGAACACCCGGCCCTTACCGCGTCATGCTAGGCATCAAAGGCAAACTAGACAGCAAGGCCCGAGCCTAGTATTACGCAACCCTAACGTCTGCTTAATGCCCACAAAACTTCGATTAGCCATAATTAAGCAAATTGTGATATCATTATTTTGCAGTTCTCGACCGCCCAGTATTATACAAGGAGGGATTCCACATTGAAAATCGGTAAAACTCTAATGGGACTCACTGCTACCGTCGTCGCGCTCATTCTCTTACTCACCTCACCCCTAACAGCAGCACTCACTCCCGGTGCGACCATGAGCATCGTCCTTGATGGACGAGCCATTGTCACTGCTACACCTCTTGTTACTGTCAACGACATTATCATGGTGCCTTGGCGCCCAGTCAGTGATGCTATGGGATTAAAGCTTGAGTGGATGTCGGCCACAAGTACCATTCTGGCCCACGGCCACAATGTGCACGTCATGCTGCGCATTAACGATCGTACTGCGCAGGTGAACGATCGCGCTGTAGCACTAGATGCACCACCGCGGATAGAGAACGGCCGCACAGTCGTGCCGCTTAGCTTTCTCAGCAGCTTAGGCTTACGCACTAGGTGGGACAGCGCCTCTCGCACTGTTTCCATCTTTACCGACCATGGCCCCCGCAATGTTATTTTCATCCATCCCGATGGCGCCTCGCCGTCCTTCTTTGCCGCGGCCAGAATGCTACACTCCGGGCCCGATGGCGAGCTAAACTGGGACCGGCTTCCGGCTACGGCGGTGTACAAAGGGCACATGCTGAACGAGTTAGTAGGCACCTCAAATGGCGGTGCTGTAACACATGCTTATGGCGTCAAAGTGTGGGATGGCTCCTTCGGTATGGATCAGCAGAACGTGCAGATTATTTCGCGCTCCGGTCAACCCCACACCATTTTGGAAGAAGCAAAGATTGCTGGCTTCTCGGTGGGCATGATTAACACCGGCACGATAACTGAACCTGGTTCAGGCGTGTGGGGTGCCAGCGTTGTCAACCGCGGCGACCATCTTGGCATCGCTCGCGAGCTTATCATTCGCCCTGACGGCCAACAAATTGATGTTATCTTTGGTGGTGGCGAAGTATGGTTCCTGCCTAACACTGTTACTGGCCGGCATGGTGTGCGCGGACGGAGGACAGACGGCGTGAACCTCATCAATGAAGCTATCGCCAGAGGCTACCGCGTCATCTACACGCGCGAAGAATTGCTAAATCTACCTGTCAATACCACGCGCGTGCTTGGACTTTTTGCCGCCCATGATACTTACAACGACAATAACGAAGAGGCCTCACCACGTTACATATATACCGAGGAGCAGCTTCGCGCTGAGGGCCTACCAGACTTCGACCCCAATGCTCCTACCTTTGCCCAGATGATGACGGCAGCGATTCAAATCCTGTCACGCAATCAAGACAAGGGCTTCTACCTGGTTGCCGAAGAAGAAGGCACCGATAACTTGGCTAATGGCGCTCTTAATGCCCGTGGCACCATAGAAGCGACCAAGCGTGCTGACGACGGTATTGGCGTGGCTTTAGAGTTCGCCAAGAGTCATCTCAACACACTCGTCATCACTGCAGCTGATAGCGAGGCGAGCGGCCTCTCCATTTTGGGGAACCCCGTTCTTGACGCCGCAGGCAATGTGGTACCTACACAAGTGTTACGTAACCGCGCCGGTGAAATATACTTCACCGAACTGCTTGATGGCAGAGACGGCACTGGTACACCGCCCTTTATGTCCGCACCCGATCGCAATGGCCGCCGCTTTCCTTTTGCCATAGCATGGTCATCGCGCTGGGACCACTCTGGCAGCATAGTAACGCGCGCCTTTGGCCTACACTCTGACATGGTGAGTGGAACTATCGACAACACCGATATCTACCGTATTAAGTATCGCGCTCTCTTTGGTCGCTTGCTGCCATAACGACTTTACCCTTACCCATTGAACAAGAAGGAGACGGACTAAGTCCTTTCGGACAGGTCCCGTCTCCTTTTAAACATCCTTGCTTGCCCCTAAACTCGCGCCCTATTAAGACCATGTCGCTATAGAGACCGCTTCGCGTTCCTAACTACAACTGGTTTAAGTATTTTTTGGCGTAGCTCACTGCCTCATCGGTGCTGACGCCCTGCTCTACCGCTTGTCTCACGGCACTTTCCAAGAGACAGGCCACCATTGTCAGCCCTACCTGTTCTACAGCGGCCTTAAGAGCGGCCACTTGGGTGACGACATCCTCACAGCTTCTGCGTTCCTCTAGCATGCGCTGGAGGCCCCTCGCTTGGCCTTCAATGCGCCGCAAGCGCATTTGCAAGTCGGGCATGGCTTTCTCCAGAATTTCGGCGTTGGTCGTGGACACCATGATGAACACCTCCAAAAATGCTTTGTAGCAGTAAATTTGTTGTTGACTACCCCTGTGGGTATAATATATCCTCTATCTTAGATGTGGTTAAGCCTTGCGTTCATGATATCACTTTGTAATAAATTGCGAAAGCCGAGGTTTTTTCGAGATGGAGAGTTTTGATATTGCCATTATTGGGTGTGGACCAGCGGGGCTGTCGGCAGCGATAAATGCCAAGATACGCGGCAAGAAAGTGCAAGTTTTCGGGGCAGAGGTCTGTAGCCCAAAACTTGAGAGCGCGCCTTGGGTAGAAAACTACCTTGGCCTCCCCCTCTCGGGGTCTGAATTAGGGCAACGCTACTTAAAACATTTTACCGACATGGGGCTGACTATCCACCGCCATAGAGTAGATACCATTGTCTCAACAGGGACCGGTTTTATGTTGGCAGCCAAGGGCGAAATCTATGAGGCCCGCAGCTTAATTCTCGCCACGGGCATCTCACAAACAAGCTACCTACCTGGAGAACGCGACTTTGTGGGTCTTGGCGTAAGTTACTGCGGAACATGCGATGGTCCTCTCTACAAAGGCAAGGTAGTTGCGGTGGTGGGCTACACCAGTGAGGCAGTAGAGGAAGCCAATTTTCTCGCTACGATTGCGGCCAAGGTCTACTTCATTCCGCAGAACATACCTTTTGCGGATATTCATGACGACATAGAAGTGGTGCCCGGCAAGCCTATCGGCATACTAGGCGAAGACCACCTAACCAAGCTGGCGCTACGCGACAGAGAACTACAAGTAGATGGCGTGTTTATTTTCCGCGAGGTAACACCGGTGGAGCAACTACTCACTGACTTAGCCCTCTCGCAAGGAGCTATTGACGTCGACCGACAGATGGCCACGAATATTCCTGGCGTTTTCGCCGCCGGTGACTGTACCGGACGCCCCTTTCAGCTCGCTAAAGCAGTAGGTGAGGGGGCAGTCGCCGGTCTTAGTGCGGCCTCTTTTCTCGATAGAAAGCCACGCTAGGCCTCGTCTTCACCTTTAATTACGGCCAACGGTTTGAGGCGTGCTACTAGCCGGGTCATGCCGATATCTGCGAGCACTGCACTGACAGCATCGATGTCCTTGTACGCCGCAGGCGCCTCATCGATAATACTACGCATGTTTCGTGCACTGACGAGTGTGGAGCCCAAGCTTCCATATAGTTCGCTTTCGCTGATACTTTTGCGGGCGAGACTACGCGACATACTCCGACCCGCCCCATGATTGACCGAGAAGAATGTTTCGCTTAATAGGGGTGTACCAACTACGACATAGGAGCCAGTGGCCATGCTCCCCGGCAAGAGGGCGGGATGGCCACTTTGTTTGTATGGCTCTGGATTCTGCGCATGCTGAGGAGGAAGCGCCCGCGTGGCGCCTTTGCGATGAACGAGTACTTTTTGCCCAAAATGCTCTTCAAATTTGGCGATATTGTGGGCGACGTCATACACCTGCCGGACCTCGTGTGGGGGCACATTAAGCACCTCGCGCAGCACCTCGCGCACCGCATGAGCCATAAGCTGGCGGTTGGCAAAGGCGTAATTAACGGCACAGGCCATCGCACTGAGGTAGCATTGCCCCTCGCTAGACTGAATGGGAACGGCAGCAAGCCCCTTGCTCGGCAAGTTAATACCATAGCGCGGGGCGGCAAGCAGCATAAGCTTAGAAAAATCTGTGCAAGTTTGGTGCCCTAGCCCTCTGCTACCGCTATGAATTAGTACAGCGAGGGTGCCTTGCCGCAGCGAAAAACTGCTGGCCACCTCACTGTCTAGCACTTTTTGCACGACACAGAACTCGAGAAAATGATTTCCCCCACCTAGGGTTGATAACTGCCCGACGCGCTCTTGGGCGGCTTTGGTAAGGGAACTTGGGTCGGCCCCAGGTAACGTTCCGTTTTCCTCTGTCAAGGCCAGGTCGTTAGCGTTTCCGTAACCCTGCATAACTACTGCCTTCGCACCTAGGGTTAGGACTTCGCGGGCTAAATTGCCGCGGAGCTCGCCCTGGGGACTTTTTTTGCCAATGCCAGTGGGGATGCGTGTTTCTAGCGATAGCATCAACTGCCGCAGAGTTTTAGCACTGAGCTCCGCTGCCTCGATATCAGTAGCCAGCAATCTAACACCGCAGTTAATGTCCATGCCGACAGCTCCGGCTGACACCACCCCAGACTCGGCATCGGTTGCTAATACGCCGCCAATGGGCATGCCAAACCCACTGTGCATATCGGGCAGACCCACAACATGCTTAAAAGCCCCAGGCAGACAGGCTACGTCTCGTAATTGCTGCAGAGAATCATCCTCACCTAGTTGCTCACGCAAGGCATCGCTTAAATAGACGCGGCCTTCTACCAGCATAGCGCCGCTCCTTGGCAACCGATAGAGGTTCTGCGCGATCTTGGTCAGCACGTGAAGTCCTCCTCTCTCTATGTGGCGCTAGAGGCACGCAGACCTGCTATGGCAGCACGGGCGAGCTGGTCGCAACGCTCGTTCTCCGGCACTCCCGCATGACCTTTAACTTTAACCCAAGTCACGCGGTGTTCCTTGGCGAGACTTCGCAGTTCACGCCACAAGTCCGCGTTTTCTACTGGCTGTTTCTTGCTGTTAAGCCAACCGTTCACTTCCCACTTGGCAAACCAGTTTTGCACAAAGGCATTAATTAGGTACGCGCTGTCGCTGTACAAGGTGACTGCACAGGGCATCTTTAGAGCGGCCAGAGCCATAACGGCAGCTTTTAGCTCCATGCGCTGATTAGTCGTGAGCACTTCTGCCCCGTTAAGTTCTTTGCGTGTCTCGCCATATAGGAGCACTGTGCCCCATCCGCCTGGACCAGGATTGCCAGAGCAGGCGCCGTCCGTGTAAATTACTACTTCTTTCATTACTTCTTCCTCAACGCCTTTGCCGTCGTTTACTTGTTTATTCCCTTACATTTTAGCACACTAAAAGGCCTAGCCGTTACTTGCTAGGCCTCAGGATGCCGCCTGAAGCGGGAAGAACCGTCCCTAGCGATTCAGCTGGCGGCGACGCGCAAAATCTCCTGAACGAAGGGGTGCTCGCGGTTGAGGCGACAAGCTGTGGTGGGAAAGTCGGCATTGCTGGGGTTAGGCACCTTGTAGGTTTCAAGGATGCCGTCACCGATAGCCCTCGATACCACTCTCTGCGGGTCAGCCAAATGGCCTAGTACACGATTGGTCAAAAGCTTTAGCCCCACAAAGAGCATACAGGAACGCTCCAGCCCGTCAATTTTGCGAATGAGGTAGGCTACGTCTGGGGTAATAATCCCCGACTCCACGGTACGACTTTTTTCGATATTCAGTATGTCCTCGACGGTGCAATATTCATCAGCGAACTGCTTGAGGTCTCGACTTGTGGTCCGCTCGACACCTACTATGTGCACTCTTTTGCGCCGGGTACGAAGTTTTTTAATTACTTGAATCATATCCCTATCACCGCAGACAATGTAGTACAGATCGATATCCCCACGTGTGTAGACCATCTCAAGCGCATCTAGTGAAAGTTCAATGTCGGCTGCGTTCTTGCGTCTTCCTTCCTCTGAGGATACCGAGTAGACATGTCTTGGTTCCACGGAGCGGCGTTGTAGCTCGGTCTGCAGGCCCTTAAACTCGACGTGGTCAAAGTCTGCGTAGGCCAACATAAGTACTACCTCTCCGTATCTCATAGCATGTTGGCGAAGACCATCGACTAACCTCTCGGTTTCTGGGGTGAATCCATAGGCATTCTTAGTGCTCCAGTAGACATTTTCGTAGTCAATAAATACTGCCACATTACCAGTCATATCGCGCCCCCTAAAATAGTTTCGGCTTAATAATGTTGCCCATCGCCCCTCTACTCTATTCCGTTATAATCGCATACATGGTGAATCCCACTAGCGGCTCGGCATACCTATACAAACTACCCCAACCAAAACAAAGAGCCAGCCCATCAACTGGCTAGCTCTTACAGTACTATATGGTTTTCTGGGGTCTATACTCCCTGCAAGAACCAAGCATGCAGCCGAGTGTCACTCGTCATTTCGGGGTGAAATGTTAAGGCCCACAGGTGCTTGTGACGCACCCCCACAATGTCATCCCCGATAGCGGCGATAATTTCTACCGCGGGATCTAACGCCGTGATCAGGGGCGCACGAATAAAGACCAGCGGAAAATCGCGGATTTCGCCCACGTCGCCTCGCCCGATGAAACTGTCGAGCTGTGAGCCGTAGGCATTTCTTTGTATGGAGATATCCAGAAGACCAAGATAAGGCGTGCCCTCATTCACAATGGTTTTCGCCAAAAGAATAGCACCAGCGCAAGTCCCGAGCGTGGGCTTGTGTGAGGCAAACTCCCTCAGCGGTTCGAGCAAGTCATTGCGGGCGATGATCCTGCCCATGGCTGTGCTCTCCCCACCCGGCAAAATAAGGGCGTCGATGTCTTTGAGATCTGCACTTGTTCTAACCTCACGCGCCTGATGTCCTAATGTTTGGACTGCCTTCAGGTGCTCGCGAAAAGCACCCTGCAAGGCTAGTACACCTACGCGCATTAAGAGCCGCGCTCCGCAAATGTTGTCGCTAGACTCTGTATCTCAAGACCACTCATCGCCGTGCCAAGCCCGCGCGAGATGTGCGCCAGCCTTTCTTTGTCGGCAAAATGTGTGGTCGCCTCGACAATGGCGGCAGCGCGACGAGCGGGATTAGACGACTTAAAAATGCCCGAGCCCACAAAAACACCGTCGCAACCTAGCTGCATCATCAGTGCAGCGTCGGCAGGAGTGGCTAGGCCACCGGCGGCAAAATTAACGACAGGGAGCTTGCCTAGGCGCTTAACTTCTTGCAGCAAGGCAAAGGGGGCGCCAAACTCTTTGGCGAGAGTCATAAGCTCTTCGTCAGGAGCGAGCAGCACGCGGCGTATTTCCGACATCATGGTACGCATATGACGAACCGCTTCGACCACATTGCCCGTGCCTGCCTCGCCCTTAGTGCGAATCATCACTGCGCCTTCGCCTATGCGCCGCAAAGCCTCGCCTAGGTTACGTGCGCCGCACACAAAGGGGATTTCAAAGCGGTGCTTATCAATATGGTACTGATCGTCAGCCGGAGTAAGCACTTCGCTCTCATCGATAAAATCAATGCGCAGGGCTTCGAGAATTTGTGCCTCGACGAAGTGGCCGATACGCACTTTCGCCATGACGGGGATGGTTACGGCTTGCTTAATCTCTAAAATAAGCTCGGGGTCGCTCATGCGAGCTACTCCGCCATCGCGGCGTATATCAGATGGAACGCGCTCGAGCGCCATAACGGCACAGGCACCAGCTGCCTCGGCAATTCTAGCCTGTTCGGCGTTTACTACATCCATGATCACGCCGCCTTTAAGCATTTCGGCTAGGCCCTTGTTCAAATCGGTACGCATTACGAAATCCACTCCTTGACAATTGTTCAGTGTACCGATACAGTTCTAACTGTATGGCCCACACTGTCAAGGCAATTATAACTACTGTAGAAAGCTTGTCAAGGGGGAGAGAAAGCATGAAGAGGCCTCCACAGAGCATCTTAAAGCCACTTTATGTCAAACTGGCCGAACATCTGCGCAATAAGTTCCACAACCTGCCTCCACATAGCAAGCTGCCCTCTGTGCGTAGCCTCGCCGAGGTCTACAAAGTTAATCCTTCCACCGTTGTGTCCGCACTTAAGCTCTTAGAGGACGAGGCTATGGTGTACAGCCGCAAAGGCAGCGGCACCTATCGGGCGCCACAGGCTACCGAGCGCCCCCTTCCCAGAGCAGCACAACAGTTCGCAGTAGACTTCACTTCGGGCACCCCTTCGCCCGAGTACTTTCCGGTCGACGACTTCAAAATTGCTTTCCAGGCAGTGCTTGAACGCGACGGCGGTCAGGCCTTTGCCTATCCAGAAGCACAGGGCTACCCCAAGCTGCGACTGTCCATCGCCGGCTACCTAGCAAGTCAGGGCATGGACGTTGATCCGGACCAAGTACACATTACCTCGGGTGCGCAACAGGCGATTTTTCTCTTGGCCCAAGTACTGCTCTCCCCGAGGGATACCGTTCTCATGGAATGTCCGAGTTATGGAGGAGCACTGCAAGTGTTCGCGGCCTGTAATGCGCGTGTCATCGGTGTTCCTTTAGGGTATCAAGGCCTGCGCGTCAAGGAGCTTGCTCAGGCACAAAAACAGAACCCGAGGCTGATCTATACCATTCCTAACTTCCATAATCCGACCGGAATTAGTTACGGTCATGAATCTCGACAAGCACTCATTGCCTTTGCACGACAGAACGATTACTACATCATCGAAGATGACCATATCTCTGAGCTTTACTACACTGCTTCTCGCCCGCGCCCACTGTGGCAGGACGCGCCTGACAGGGTGCTGTACGTGAAAAGTTTTTCGAAGCTTTTTATGCCTGGGCTACGCCTTGGTTTTCTCGTCGTGCCTCATGCGCTCAGCGCGGCGCTAAACAAGGCCAGGCAAGCGGTCGACCTAGGAAGTTCGGGGATAACGCAACGCGCCCTCCAATTTTACTTAGAGAGCGGCAAATGGCAACAGCACCAGGAATCTCTGCGCCGCATCTATGGTGAGAGAGCAGTCGCTCTCTATGCAACTTTAAAAAAGCATCTGCAGGGTGAAGCGCACTTTAGCCCGCTCAAGGGCGGTATGAATTGCTGGGTGGAGTTGTCGCCCGCAACGCAGTCTAACGCCCTACTAGAGCTAACCGCCCCCCAGGGAGTGTCGTTTACTCCCGGCGCACAATTTAGCCTGGCGCCCTATGACTACAAAAACTATCTGCGGCTTAGCATTGCCGCTACTTCAGAAAGCCAGATTAGCGCCGGCATGGCCATTATGGCAGCGAGCCTAGCTAAGTTAAACCGGCCGAAGCCGTAGAGCATTACTCGCTCTCAGTCTAGACCTGCGCTCTCTGTCATTGTATCCACTAAAACAGTTGTTTCCCAGGCGCTGGCCACAGTGAGCACGCCATCATACCGCAGTCGGCGTAAATGCGAGGAGACTGTTTGCAGCGCTCGTGCAGGTGTATTGCAGTCTAGACTGAGATGCGCCAGCATAATGCCCTTAGTCCGCTCTGTAATAAGTGCCGTCAAGGCTTCGCCCGCCTCGTCATTTGACAAGTGGCCGTACCGGCCCATAACGCGCCTAATGAGAGACCACGGGCGTCCGGAGCTCTGCTCCATATCGCGATCATGGTTGCTTTCAAAAATGAGGTAGTCACAGCCCAAAGCGCCTCGCACAACCTCGTCCGTGACCTCGCCAAGGTCTGTGACTACAGCTACACTGGTGCCATCGGGCGCTGTTAAGCGAAAACCTAGGGGCGCGATAGCGTCATGGGATTTCTTAAACGCGGCAACCGTCAAAGCACCCGCGTGGACGCTCTCTCCATGCTCCATAGCTCGGCACAGAGCATGAGGCACAGGCCCAAAACTGCTCTGCCCCGACCACAGCAAGTGAGAACTGTAACTGGGCACATGGTACTTGGTGGGGAACGGCGTTCTAAGTTGCAGAGCACGAACATGATCCCCATGTTCGTGGGAGACAAATATTCCATTTAGCGTGTGAGGGTCAATGTTTAGGGCCTGCAAGCTCTTTTCGAGCCGGCGGATGGGCAGGCCACAGTCAACTAGCACATTTGTGCTTCCCCAACCGACCAAGTAGGCGTTGCCATGCACGCTTGAACTGGCCAAAGAAACAACTCTCATCTACATCACCGCACCGATTATATCATAGCTAGGAAATACACTGTGTTATTCGTGAGAGAAAAAAGACTACCCGCTAAAGGGTAGTCTTTTTCTAGACAGCCTATCTGTAAGAAGGTTCTCTACGACCTCTGTTGTCACGATGTTGCCGCGGACGCGAGTGCGGCGGTGCGTTGTGTGGCGGGCGAGGGCGACGCGTGCTACGCAAGGGAGCCTCTTCCGTAATGGCTACCGGTGTTTCATCCGGCTCCTTGGTTATCATCTTTAGCGCTGCGGCGACTAGGGCCACTGAGTCCGCTCTCTCTAAGAGCACCTCAGCCGCTGAGGTGTAGTGCTCAATGGTGCCCTCCTCAACAATCTGCAGCAACTTTTCCATGCTTAATCTGCGTTGTCCTTCAAGAGCCTCACTAAAGCTCGGGC
The DNA here is from genome assembly GCA_018333655.1 of Bacillota bacterium. Classification (NCBI taxonomy): domain Bacteria; kingdom Bacillati; phylum Bacillota; species Bacillota bacterium. Next base: position 55,000 of record JAGXTJ010000055.1, read on the forward strand.
TGGGGCGACGCTTAATCTTGCGATTAATGATGCGCTCAATAACGCGTAGCAAGTCAAGTTCACGCGGGGTGACGAAAGTGGTAGCCTGGCCTGCCCTTCCGGCGCGGCCAGTGCGTCCCACACGGTGCACATAGCTCTCTGGGTCTTGGGGAATGTCGAAATTGTAAATATGCGACACGCCTTCAATGTCTAGTCCCCTAGCGGCAACATCTGTCGCCACTAAGATATCAATGGTGCCCTCTCTAAACCTACGCATGACGAGGTCACGCTTCGATTGCGTGAGATCACCATGAATGCCCATCGCCGCATACCCGCGCTTAATGAGGGCCTCAGAGACCTCATCGACACGACGTTTAGTCCTGCCGAAGACAATTGATGAACCTGGGGTAGAGGTGTCGAGCAAACGGCAGAGAATGTCAAACTTCTGTCCCTCTCTAGCCTCAGTATAGAACTGCTCGATGGTCGATACTGTTAGCTCCTTCACGGGAGCCGCAACCTGCATCGCATTCCTCATAAAGCGTGTGGCCAAATTTCTGATGGCTTCGGGCATGGTGGCAGAGAACAGCATCGTCTGGCGCTCTGCGGGGGTTTGCTCTAATATCTTTTCGATATCTTCGATGAAGCCCATGTTTAGCATCTCATCCGCCTCATCGAGCACGACAAAATTAACACTTTGCAGCCTAATGGTGCGCCGACGTATGTGATCTAGAAGTCGCCCTGGGGTTGCTACAATGATTTGGGGATACGCCCGCATGGCGCGCATCTGCCGATCGATTTCCTGCCCGCCATAAATGGGCAAGCTACGAATTCCCTTAACCTGACCGATACGGTTAAGCTCCTCTGCTACTTGCATAGCCAATTCTCGCGTGGGGGCGAGCACTAAGGCCTGCACATAGTTGACATTAGTTTGCAGACGCTCCACCAAGGGAATGCCGAAAGCAGCGGTCTTGCCGGTGCCGGTTTGTGCCTGACCGATGACGTCCTTGCCCTCTAGGGCAAGAGGAATCACCTGAGCTTGGATAGGCGTCATTTCCTCAAAACCCATCTCGGCGATGGACTGCAGAACCTGTGCTCCTAGTGATAAATTAACAAAATTGGACAACTTTACATCTCTCCTGTTTATTTCTTTATGGTGCATCCCGCGGGCGAAGGGCTTTCGCAAGCACGCCCGACTCAGCATGCCCAACTGTAAGACCTTCTCTCAGACTCAACAAAAAGCCTCCAACACTACTTTGCGCAGTACCGGAGGCGGCAATTCACACCGAATGCGAGGCGAGTCACCACACTTAGGTACTATAACATAGCAACTAAAACTACACAAGTCTTTTTATGGAACAAGTGTCGCCCTATGCTAGAAACCTTGAAACAAGGTATACCCGATCTCGAAATTGCCGAGCGGACTCATCCACAACTTTTCAAACAGAGTGACGCCTACACCCTCCGTAAATTCGCGCCGCTCGAAGTAGGGTGTGCCGCGTTCACGATAGACAACTACAACCACACGCCGCGGTTCTAGGCGAATGTCCTCTATTAAACTGTCGAGTACACGCCGTCGCCCCTCCTGATCTACTTGTTCTTGGCTCCAGGTGGTACCCTCTACGATAGGGCCACGCAGCAGCTCGAGCCGGTCAAACTCGGAATCCATCATGCTTTCTTCTTGTTTCTCTTGCGTCCAAACACCATCATTGATGATGTAAGTGATGGTGAGCGAACGATCGCGCACGGCCTCTCCCCCCGAAGGGTCACCAACTGTCCCTGCGATATGATACTTCGTCAGGCCACGGCGCGCCTCAATAGAGCGAAGAGACATCTCGTGATCGTATCCCGAAAAACCAGAGTACTTCCATGTGAACCCGCTCACATTAGGCAGAAATCGCTTTAGTTCTCGATCGTAACGGTTGACGAAGAGACCACAACCCGTAGCCCCTACAACTACCACGGCGAGCATAAGTACTACCAAGTATGCGCCTTTCTTCATGTGTCACCTCCAATCTGCAGAATTACGCCCCTTGACATGGACCATGACCTTCGATAGTATGGTAGCAGTAACTGAATAATAACCTTCGGGGTCGGGTGTAATTCCCTACCGGTGGTAATGCGCAAGCTAGCCCACGAGCCATTTGGCAGACCTAGTGTGATTCTAGGGCCGACAGTAAAGTCTGGATGAAAGAAGGTATGGCATTATTTCTTGTGCTATCTTTGCGCCCCGATCGTTGTCGGGGCTTTGTTTTGTTGACGGTGATGGCCACACTCGCACCAGGCAAAGCCAGCACAATAAGGGAGGTTTACCTATGAACAAGCAAACACGCAACTTAGTCATCATCTCGATGCTAGCAGGCATGAGCTACATCCTCATGTTTGTCCTGCAGGTTCCCCTGATCCCCTCCGCGCCTTTTCTCAAATATGATCCTAGTGATGTACCTGCCCTTATCGGCGCGTTTATCTTCGGCCCTCTCGCCGGAGTCGTAATCTCGTTTATTAAGGCCACACTATTCCTACTGACCAAGGGTACAAGCGGCCCGGTTGGATCTATACAAAACTTTCTGGCGTCGGCGTCTTTCGCCTTGGTGGCTGGGCTAGTCTACAAGAAAATGCCGACTAAGCTCGGCGCCTTCATTAGTATGATCGCGGGTGGGCTCGCTATGACGGCCGTCATGCATGTATCTAACGCCACATGGGCCCTAGCCGCTTGGGGTGTGCCAGAAGCGGGGCGCTCCGCTATGCTTTTGACCGCCATCCTACCCTTTAACCTCGCACGTATGACAGTTAGTACTCTCATTACTTTCCCCATGTTCCTAGGTGTTATGCCCATCCTCAAGCGGCTTGGCTGGATAGGTATCAACTAGAAGTAGATTATTCATTTAGTGTTTGCGAAACGGGTTGTAGGCGGCAAAGCGTCCCACTACTTCTTCGACATCAGATATGGTCATAAAGGCCGTCGGGTCAATAGCGAAGACCGTTTCTTTAAGTTGGACTAGTTCAAAGCGAGTGAGCACGCAGACAATCACTTTACGCGGTTGTTGTTCGTACGCCCCCTCGCCGTGGAGAAAGGTAACCCCACGCAGCAGCTTTGCATTTAGAGCCTTGGCCACTTCTTCGGGTTTTGTGGAAACGATCAGCACATTTTTCTTGTCACGCGAGGACTGCATCGAATCAACGATGCGGGCCGTGACAAACATGGCCAGCAAGGTGTAAAGGGCCGAGGTCAAATCAAAGAGCACGGCGCCCAGGCCCACGATGATGGCATTGAAGGCCATGAGCACTTCGCCGATGGATAGCGAAAACTTGCGGTTCAAGATAACCCCCAAGACATCCGTACCGCCGGTAGAGGCCCCTGCTTTAAACACCAAGCCGAGCCCCAAACCGTTCATAGCCCCGCCAAAGACTGACGCGAGTATAATGTCATCTACGGCGGGGCTTACTGGTACCCAATCCAAAAACGTAGAAAACATCAATACGGCAAAAGAAGTTAGCATAATAAACTTACCGCCGATATATCTGTAACCAAGGTATAAAATGGGCAGGTTGAAGATCAAGACAAGTATGCCAATGGGCCACCCCGTCAGTGTACCAATAATAATGCTCATGCCAGAGACTCCACCCGCCAGCATGCGGTGGGGCAAGAGCATCATGTTAAATGACGCTGCCGAACACAGCGCACCAATAAGGATGACTATAATCGGCCACACATAACCCTTTATGATTTTCATCTCGATTACCTCCTCGCGAGCGTTCCCCTTGAGTATAACACGCAACTACTATCGTAGTGTTAAGGCAACTTGCGTTGTTCGGTCCGTCTTAAAAGAACGTGCTACGCAGTGGCCACTGTGCTATAATTATTTCGCATGAAGGGGAGTAACCTTAACTCGGCGTCAACATACTGGGTGATGAGCCCTGGCTGCCGAGGCCAATTTAATTGGCTGGTGAGACTTTCGGCGCACAGCGCCGAGAGTCTTTTGTTTCTAGAGACCAGAACCGAAACCGAGGAGGAATGAAATTGTTAGTCTCCCTCGTTACTGCTGCCTTTGTTGTCTTTCTGGCCGAGCTAGGCGACAAAACCCAACTAATGTGCATGGCCTTTGTGGCCAAGTACGGCATGCGACGGGTGTTTGCGGGGGCAGCTGCGGCAGCTGTACTTAATACAGCGCTAGCCGTGCTGATGGGCGAGGGCCTGACTAGGATTATTCCGCTCTCCACCCTGCAGCTCTTCGCGGGCATGGGCTTCCTAGTGTTTGGCTTCTGGACCATGCGGCAGGGCGAGCGCGAGGATATGTGTCCCTCGCAAACCGCTACCAAGAAACATCCTTTTTGGACGGTTTTCTTCTCTTTTTTTGTCGCAGAATTTGGCGATAAGACTCAGCTGGTCACGCTAGGACTTACTGCCAAATTCGACGCCCCGCTCCTCATGTGGGCAGGGGCAAGTTTAGGCTTGGTAGCGGCGCAACTAGTCGGCATCAGCATGAGCGGCTGGCTCAGCAAACGCGTGCCACCGCGTATTTTACAGGCCAGTGCGGCCATCATGTTTTTAGCATTTGGCAGCGCAACTCTCTACCAAAGCGCTCCAGACAGCGCAAAAACCCCTATGATCTTGATGACTTATGTAGCCCTCTTGGGCCTAACTTCTTATCTAATGGTGCAGAAGAAACGTATGTGCGACTAACCTGTTGCAGCTAGAAGGAGAGGAGGTCGCCAGCAGCACCATGAGCCATCTCGATAGCAGTGTTACTTGCTCTACCCCACTTCTAGGCGGTCAGAGCGGCAGCAAGGTTTCGCGCCTCACAGAAGGGAGTGGCGAAACCAAGATCATTAAAACTACCCGCCGCGAAGACATGCCTGACTACCTTACGGCTAACTACCCCTCAGTCGACATGGCAGAGTATCTGTTCTACACGGAGCTTCAACCTAAGCTCGACCTACCCGCGCCCTCTCTACTCGGGCACGGGCATTTGCCGCAGGGCGGGGTATTCTTGGTGCTAGAAGATGTCGCGAAAAGCCATCGTCTGCTGCCTCTAGGGCACCACTACACAACTCTAGAGCTCTTGTCCATCATCGCTACCTATGCTCGCCTACACGGTAGGGGACAGAGGATAGCTGCCGCCGATAAGGCCTACTCATGGCTGCACCAAGACCCGCGCACTACTCTTGCCGCACACCTCGTTTTGCGACACCTGCAAGAGCTAGCAAGAAACGAGTGGACTAATGCTCTGGCAGCTGTGCCCCTTTACTCGCCCCGCCTGCCCTCTCTCTTGCGCGAGGTGGCAGCGCGCCTAGCCCACTTGCCTTCGACCATTCTCCACAACGACTTCTATGCGACAAATGTCGCTTTGCCCCTAGACTGCACACAACCCGCAGTCTTGCTGGACTGGCAACTTATCGGGCGTGGCCCCTTACAACTTGATCTCGCCAACATTGGCCTCCTCAGCGCAAGCCCGTGTTTTAAAGAAGTAGATAAAGATGCCGTGCTACTTGGCTACCTTGAGGCTTTGGCACGAGAAGGCGGCCCCAAAATCACTCTCAGGGCTTTACGCGAGCAGTATACCTACGCTGAGCTCTTGCTGGCGCTCGATTTCTTGCCACGCTTTGTGCGCGCCATGCATCGCGCCAATGATCTTAACGAGCCTTGGATTCCCTGGATGCGCGATGCCTATGCAACGAACATGGCCAATATTGCGGTTCATCTTTAACGTTCTTGGCGTGTGACGGTAACAGGCTGGCCCCAGTCGCAGAAAATATCGCTATGGCTGAGCAAAATACTCTGTCTACCAAGGGAGAGCACGGCCTGCCGCATTTTTGCTAGGCGTTCTCTGTCTGTGTTAAGAAAGGGATCGTCAAATAGAAGTGGTATGGTGCTCTCTGCGCTTACAAGATCAGCCATGGCCAGACGGAGTGCTAAGTACAACTGGTCCCTAGTCCCCTGGCTTAACTCAGCCGGGGTTACTTTGTTGCCCCGTTCGGCCACCACAAAGACGTGAAATCCTTCGTCAAGCCTAACATGGCGGCCTGTTCCCGTTATCGCCGCAAAGTAGTGCGTAGTTCGGTCTTCCATGTGCCCTCTAGCCGCTGTGTGAAACTCCTCGGCCGCGCTCTTTAGCTCGGTGATGGCGATTCCGAGCACCCGCGCCTCGCGGGTGTGCTGCCTTTCGCGCTCTAACACTTCTGCTAGCGCTTCTTCTCCGAGCGCTAGGCTTTCTGTGCTCTGCCCAACGAGGTAGCCTTGCCGATTGCGCAAGCTAAATATTTCCTGCTCGAGGCTTTCAACTTGTGCCCGTGCAAGTTCCAATTGTCTCTCGAGCGCTTTCTTGGCTTGGTCCACACCGAGCACATCGTCGGCCTGCTCAGGTGACGGCAGCCCAGGATACTTATCCACATGCGCTAGCCACTCTTGGCGCGCTAACAACATATCGGTAGTAGCATCTATTTTGCGACGTGCCAAGGCCGCTATGTCAACTGCATTGTAGTTCGCTAGCAGGTAGGCTAGCTGGCCTTGCCTAGTACTAATATCTTGTTGCGCCTCTTTTTCGGCCAGGGCAAGGTCAACGTCAATCTGCATCAGCTGCTTGCTTAGCCCCACATATTCTTTGGCTTGCCGTTCAAAATCGTCCCAAGATGCTTTACGGAGATCGGCCAAGGCATCACTCAATCTTCGCCCCTCTAGAGAGCAAGAGGAAAGCGCAGAGACTTCGGCGAAGTAACGCGGCAGACCCCTGACACCGTCAGAGCTTCCGCTAGACAACAGGGCGTCGATTTTCTGCCTTAACTCAGTACTGCGACCTTTCATGTATCGCACGCGCTCTGCGGCCACTCGTTGGCCTTCCCTGACGGTCCCTTCCCTCTCCTTGTACAACAAAAAGTCTTGCCTCGCTGCGACCAGTAACTCGCTCGAGCCTACATCCAGAAAGGCAGAAGACAAGTCATATGAGGCGAGAGACCCCTCTGTCTCGCGTAGCTCCCCCTGAAGGATACGAGTCGCCGGGTTCTTTCCGCGCCAAAATAGAGAGACGGCGAGGCCAAGAGCAAGGAGCAAGACCCCTGCCCCCACCCCCATCTGCCCTCCAATAGCCATGACGGCCAATGCTCCAGCTAGTAGCCCTGCTACTGCCGGCCAGGCTGTGCGGCGAGGGCGAGAAAGCGCCTCTCGTAGCCTGGCCTCTTGCCGCGACTTTTTCTCAAGTAACGACTGTCGTGTACTAAAATTATCAAAATCCTGTAGAGATAGCGCCCGCGGGGCTAGCCCATACTTCTTCTCATAGTCATTCGCCCAGTTAAGGAGCAGAGCTTCGCTCAAGGCGACCTGTCGTTCACTCTCTAGAGCTTGTGCGAGGTCTTGCTCGCGTTCTTCAAGTTGTGCACTGAGCTCCGTAACAAAGCGGCGCACAGCATGTACATGCTCCACCGCATGTTCCCCTAAGAGGGCCATGAGCCTAAGAGCTGCGTGCCGAGTCTGTGCCGCGGCCTTTTCGGACTGTAATTCTCGCAGTCGGGGCAGCTCCCGCGCCGCCAGCTCCAAGGTGCTTTTCTCTATCGCTTGTGATAGGTTGCTGGCGCTAGTACTATCGGCGTCGATTTTTTGCGCCTTATCGCGGCTGGCCACATACTTGTCTCGCATCACACTCCACTGTTGCCAGGCCACTTGGATGCCAGCTTGGGCCAAAATGTTCGCCTTCTTGGCTCTTAATTCTCCCAACAGAGCGTCTAGCTTGCTTTCAACCTGCCGTAGCTCCTCTGTAGCTCCCCTTTGTTCGGCTAGACGAAGCTCTAGCTCCCGTCTCTCGTCCTGTACCTTCTCGAGGGCGCGTTCTTTAGTGCCGCTGCCCAGGCTAGGCGCATAGGCCCTCCAGTTTCGCGTCACATTCTTCAAACTATCCTGCAAGAACTCACGAGCCGCCAGGTGATGGGTGCCTCCACCCGAGATAAGCTCCTGCACCTTGGCATCTAGCGCCTGTCCCAGAGGCAAGGGTTGCGCCACATAGTAGGTGCTACGAAAGGCTTCGCTGCTAGTGACCCCAAAGGTCTCTCGCAAGAAATCTAGATAGGCCTTGTTTGGCTTATGCGCCTCTGGTTTATGCACCCCGGTAGCAGAGTGATGCCACTTACCGGCGGGGTCGACGCGTCTGACCTCAATGGTGTTCGTGGCAAATGAACGCCTTATGCATAACTCTACTCCTTGGCACGAGAGCCACAGCTCACCCTCAAAAGAGCTGCTCCCTCCCCAGTGTCGATACTGCAGTGCAGGCGCTTTCAGACCGAAAAGTACGCCACACAGGCCCTCGGCCATAGTGGATTTACCACTCTCATTGGCGCCTAGCAAGATATTGCTGCCCGGCGAAAAATCAAAGACGGCTTCGCCGCCGTAGAGCCCCAAGCCGCGCAGAATCAGTCGCTTAAACAATACCATTCCCACCGCCTAATGCTCCTTGCCAAGCGCCGCCAGGCCCAAGCGAAGGGCCTGCAGGCACTCTTGTTTTTCTTCGACACTAGGCGCAGCTTCGGCTTTGGCCAAGAGTTGACGAGCAAAGTAGCCACGCACAGTGACTTCCTCGGCAATCTGTGACAGATAGAGCGGAGAGAGCCCCATGGCCTGGTCAACTACTTCGCAGTGGTAGCACAAACCCCTGGCGTAGGCTGATACTTTTTCACCGGCCAGCGCAAAATTCTCGGTGCCTTGTAGCACGATGCGTACCAGGGCTTCTTTATCTAGGCGCTCGTCAAGCCAGGATCGCAAGTAAGCCTCATCGGGCACTTCATCTAGGTTAAGTGTGAGAACCCGCTGTGGGCGCACCGCGAGCGCGACGCTACGTAGCGTGGTTCGACCACTGCCTAGTTCTACCAACTGTACCCGGCCGGTACCGCAATCGTCAAGACCTTTGCCTTCTATGGCGCCACAGTATGATATCACCATTTGTCCGAGCTGATGACTTCGCGCTTGATGAAAGTGCCCCAGGGCCACATAATCATATGCTGCTCTGGAGAGTTCCTTACTTGACAGAGGCAGACTTCGCCACGTAGCAGGGCAATCTAGTGACCCGTGAAACACGCCGATATGTAGGCCGGGCAGGTCTTGCCGTGGCAAATCGGCTAACGGGGCGTCGCAACGCGTGGTGCCACCGGTGTAGGCCACGCTGTAAAAGTGCACCGCCTCGCCGCGGATGGCGTAGCTCCCCACATGCGCAGGTTGGGGATTCGTCACCAGTACCCCCGGCCAACGCTCCGCATACTGGCGGTAGACAGAATCGTGGTAGCTAATTTCATCGTGATTGCCTGGAACGGTTAGCAGAAACTTACCCCCTTGTGTAAGGCGCGACAGCTGACGCAGCGCCCCCTCTACCAAGGCGGCAGGGGGACGATGGTGCTCAAAGAGGTCGCCTGCTATGATGACGCCATCAACACTTTCCAGCGGCGATAGGGCAAGATCAACGGCCTTCCTTAAGACTGCATCACGCTCCTCGGCCCGACTAGCAGATTTGTCCCCCAAAAATGCTCCCTGCCAACCCAAGTGAAGATCCGACAAATGCATTAAAGTGACTACAGACCTCACTCCTTCCCCCCAAAATCTAGCTATGACGCCCCTTAACAAGATGCTATACTAATGACAGTGAACAACAGCCCGCCTCGGCGCGGCATAGACGCCTATGGGAGGTCACACCGAGTGGAACTAGTTACGAGTGCCAAGAATACCCGCCTTAAAGAGATACGCAAATTGGCCCAGAAATCTTATCGAGATGAGACTGGCCTCTGCTTGGTAGAAGGCATACAGCCATGCCTGCGCGCCATTGAGAACGGCCACGACGTGGAACTCTTTATCTACTCCCCAGAAATACTGCGGAGCGAGGCAGCGCTCGCCATGGTAAGTGACCTAGAGAAACGCAATACAAGTATACTAAGAGTGAGCAAGGATGCCTTTGCTTCGCTTTCTCTGCGCGATAACCCCATGGGCATCGCTCTTGTGGCGAAAATGAGGCCGACTGCTCTATCGCAAGTCGAGCTACGACGAGACTCTATATTGACTGCTCTCTTTAACGTCAAGAGCCCTGGCAACCTTGGCACCATCGTGCGCACGGTGGATTCCATCGGTGGCGCGGGTGTTGTCCTAGTGGGACAGACCGCCGACCCCTACGACCCACTCTGCATCAAGGCCAGTGTGGGTACGGTGTTCAACGTGCCCATCATCAAAGTGGCCAGTGCGGATGATTTTCTGACCTGGTGCCATAGTCGGCAAGTAGCGCTCATTACCACCTCCGCCCAAGCGAAGGTAGACTTAGCAGGGGCCGCATTCTCATACCCCTGCGCTGTGCTCATGGGCAGTGAGGGGCCCGGACTGCCGGAAGACGTACTATCTGCCGGACGGTGGTCAGTGCGCATTCCCATGTATGGGCAGGCTTCATCTCTCAATCTAGCTGTGGCGACAGGTATTATCCTTTACGAAGTGAAAAAACAACAGACCTGTCAGTAAGTCACGAACGAGTTGTTGAAGGCTGTCCAACCATGCGTTTGGACAGCCTTTCTGCTTTCTTTAAATGTTCTGGGGAGAAAGTCAATTACCGGGGAAGTTTACGCGGCGGGTTAAAGGTAACACCCATGGTATCTACAGTCACCTTCTTCATCCTAGCCCGCGGTTCGAGAGCCAACCCATTGGCAGCTTGGTCGCTAGGGCCAGCGACAATGCGGTCGACTACCTCCATGCCGCTAGTGACACGCCCAAAGGCCGCGTAGGCACCATCAAGGTGTGGGCTTGGCGCATGCATAATAAAGAACTGGGATCCGGCCGAATCATACAACTGCGAGCGCGCCATGGAAATAACGCCTCGTTCATGCTTTAGAGCATTGCGCACGCCATTCTGCGCGAACTCGCCCTTTATGCTGTAGCCTGGGCCACCCGTGCCATTGCCGTCTGGGCAACCGCCTTGAATCATAAAGCCCGGTATAAGGCGATGAAAGACCAGCCCATCATAAAAGCCCTTCTGCGCAAGGTAGATAAAGTTATTTACGCTCTCCGGCGCAACCGCTGGGTCTAGCTCTATTTTGATGATACCGCCATCTTCCATCTCAATTGTGGCCACTGGTTTTACCTTAGGCTCCTCTCTTTGGCAAGCAGTCAAGGTCACCATAGACAGGGCCACCACAAATAACAGTGCGATTAGCTTTTTCACTCACTATGCCTCCTAATTAATGGTCTTGCGTTTAACATCTCCCCTCTGTAGTAATTAGACACGCCAGGCCATTTTCCTGCTCCTTCGTCGCAGCAACACCCCCGCCCACCTCCGAAGCAAAAGGAGCCGCCCCTAGAATTCACGATTTCAACCACAGAGTACACAGAGGCGTGGAAAAGAGAGGAAGATGGAACGAGTGCGATTATTCGGTATAATTCCTTGTTTCTCTCTTTTGTACTCTGCGTCCTCTGTGGTTAACAAACGTTTCTTCTTCGCATCGATGATTGGAGATGATTTCGCGCAAGAGGGGGGGCTTTCCACACAGTCTGCCGCCCCTAGCACTTGAGGGCGCCCGCAGCTGAAATACTCGATAAGCCGCGCGCCATAAACCCTTGGCCTCCGCGCGCCTGGCAATAGTTAGTAGGGAGAGTAGAACGCAAGCGTTCTACTCTCCCTACTTGTCGGAGATAGCTAGGTGCAGTTTCGCTTAGCGCTGAAAGATGTCCGCTAAGCCAATTTCCAGCCCGGCAAAAAAATACGATGTTAGGGTGTCTCCCTGTTTGTAAGAGGCGTGCTCATCAACCGCGAAGTCGTTAAACCCATAGACCATCACTGTTTGCTTATCGGGATCAACCGCCCAAAACTCCCTGACCCCGGACAACATGTATGTGTTGAGTTTGTCTACCAAGTCTTTAGAGCGGGTGCTCCGAGAAAGGATCTCCACACACAGGGTCGGTGTGCCCATGTACCGGCCCTTTTCGTTAACCGCTGCCTCTACGTCGCAGCTCACTAGCAAATCGGGTTGCATCACATCCGGCGTTTGAAAGCCCTGCTTGTGGAAGTGCACGTCAAACGGCGCGTAAAACACTTTGCACTTACCATCCTTTAGGTATGACCGCAATAGCATGTGCAGGTTGCCCGAAACCTCCTGATGGAAGGTGCTCGGGGAAGATAGGAGCACAATTTCGCCGTTGATATACTCCATTCTGAGTTCACTTTTTTCGTAAATCTCCATGAACTCCGCATAGGAGACCTTTTTGCCGCCGTAGCTGTAGTCGAGAGCTCGCTCCTTAACCGTGAAGTAGCGCTCAATGTCTGTGATGTAAGGCGTAATCCTGACAGACTTCTTGCCATTCTTGGTAATGACAACTTCGTGGTCGGCCGATACATAGTCTAGATACAGCCCAAGGTTAATCTTAAACTCAGTAGCGGTAATGACCTTGGTAGTGTCGCTCATTCCCTATCACCTCGCACGACAACTATACATCATAGTGCGAAATATGACAAGATGGAGAATATCGCACGATCTGCACATGGCCCGTCCAAGTCAGTCAGCTATGAGATCTTTCACAAAGAAACTTTCTCATGCTACTACAGCAAGGCAGTACAGGAGCTTATTGCAGAAAGGGTCGCCGACATCCCAATCTATGCACAATAGTAGCTCCACCATGACTGCAGCGACAGAGCACGACCCCTAGGGTTGCGCCTAAGATCGGCCCGGCTAAGTAGACCCATAGCTCACGCAACTCGCCTGTAATAAGGGCTGGGCCAAGTGACCTAGCAGGGTTGAGCGATGCGCCCGAGATGGGGCCAGCAAGGAGAGCGGCTAAAGCAATAGTGGCACCTATGGATACGGCAGCCATGACTTTCTTTTTCTTGTCGGCAGTCGGAACGATGAGAATCACAAGCATCAGTAGTGCGGTCATAAGTATTTCTACCAAGAGCGAATGAGCAGCTGAAGTAGCGGGCATCGTCCCGCCTAGGGTGGCATGCTCTGGGAACAAGATGCCAAGCGTCGCACTGGCGACGACAGCGCCACTTACTTGGCTGGCAACATAGGCGACTACCGCAGACCCGGGGAAACGGCCTGCGAAAAACAAACCGAGTGTAACAGCGGGATTTAGATGGGCTCCTGATACATCGCCAAACGCTGTAATCATGGCGAAGACTATCAGCCCAAAAGTGAAAGCAATACCGACGTGCGCAATAAGACCGCCGCTTAGGTCGTTAATAATTATCGCCCCGGTACCGGCAAACAACAAGCAATATGTTCCTATAAATTCTGCTCGGGCCTTCGCCCACGCACTTGGACGCCCCGTATTGCTTCCCGCAATCCTCACGCTTGTCCCACCTTCTCTATACTTAGCAACATTCGCTGCCGCCTGAACAATCACAGCTCGGCTTAGTACCTGTAAGCCAGCCCATAATAACGGCGTAAGTACAGCCAACTACCGCAGCAACGGATATGGCACTTGTCGGACAGTTTCTTGCACATGCGCCGCACTCCATGCATCCGTCTTTGTCATCTATCCGGGCCTTACTGTCTATCACACTGTACACTCTATGCGGGCAGACTTCAACGCATCTTCCGCACCCGCAGCATTTTTCGTCGGTCAAAAGGAGCGTTGAGACATTATACATACTATGTTGCTTCCTCACCATTGTCACACTCCTTGCAGTCGTCCACATTCCCCTCGCAAATACAATGTCCCTTGCCAGAAGTGAGGGCGCAGAAATATTCCTTGGCTTGGTTGATTGTGTCTACATCCAGAGAATAATACGTCCACTTGCCTTCTCTTCTGCTCCGGACAAGGCCAGATTCACACAACAACTTCATGTGGTGGGACAACGTAGACTGCGATATTTTGAACCGCTCTAAAATCATGCAAGCGCAAAGCTCGCCGCAAGAGAGCATGTCCATGATCATGGCCCTTTTGGGGTCGCCTAGCGCCTTAAAGGCTTTGGTGTGCTGCAAGAGTATTTCCACATTAACCTCTCATATTAAATAGTTTCGATATGACGATTCTACGCCTAAAATCGAAAAGTGTCAATGTGAAGGGGTAAATCTAGAGGATTATTGCACGACACCGAGCCGCCGCACGCTAAATATCAGAACGCCTGGCAGGAAACGAACATAGCTAACGACAAAGGGGACGACGAAAATAACATCCTCTGCACGAGGCATAATAGCAGGAAATTTCAGACTACATCGCGTACTCTCGTGGCGTACTCTATAGAAGACAACCGCTTGGAATAAAAAGGTGGCGATTGCCAACAAAGGGCATTGCCAAGGGTAAAACCACCCTGCGTCCAAGGGTTGGCACATCATGACGCCGTATTGGATGCGCGAAAAACTGAATCCCCCTACTGATGAGTAGGAGGACCTCCATACGGATGGCTCAAACAAAGCTTTGCGCCATCTGTCTCGTTGAATGCCGCGAGGGCATTACTCACAAAGGGGGTATAGGGCAAGTTTCCTGCTTCCTGCCTCTAAAGTAGTGCCGCAGAAGGAATATGAAGTGCATCTGGCGAAAGAATACAGAGTGGGGGTGAGCTTGTGCAATTCTCGCCGCGGCAGATGACTACGATGGCGCTAGTTGGGACGACAGCTGCGGCCAGCGGCTATCTCTTGTACCTCGCTGTGCCAATTCCGGGGTTAAAGTTCGCGCTATTGTCACCGCTTCTCAGCCTGATGATGGCCTTGCCAGTTATGATCGCCGGAAAGAGAGGCACCATTCTGGCTACGTCCTTAGTCTTGGCGACAGTGATGGGACTAGTGAGCCTCTTTATGAGCGCGGCTATCGTTATTGCCGGTGTATTGACCGAAGCGGCGGCCTGGTGCCTGGCGCGACGGGCCAGCAGTACGCGCTCCATGCGCTCCGTCGCAGCCAGCTATCCCACCCTGGCCTTACTGGTGGCTGCTACTCTCTCGCACTATGTCACTGGTAACCGACTCTTTGCTCTCGCCTGGCCGGTCTTAATCGTGCTCGTCGTTTTGACGCAGCTCTTAGGTACGCTTGGCGCCTTGGTGGCAGAACAAATTCTTCTACCACGCCTCTTCTTGGCGCGGCAACGATGGGAACGCGAGTAATGCAATCTTCTCCCCGCAGGTAGATCCCTGACAAAGGCGAATACTAGTAGGGGTGAAATTTAAGGAAAGGTGGTCCCTTATGACAAAAAAACATGTCCTACCCGAACTGCCCTATGCTTACAATGCTCTGGAGCCGCACTACGACGAGGCCACTGTGAAGTTACACCACACCAAGCATCACCAGGCCTACGTCGATGGGCTAAACAAAGCCGAGGACAAGCTTGAAGAGGCACGCGTCAGCGGTGACTATGCCTTAATCAAGCACTGGCAACGTGAGCTCGCCTTTCATGGCAGTGGCCACATTATGCACAAACTCTTCTGGGCCACCATGTCGCCAACGGGAGGCGGAGAACCAACGGGCCACATCCTAAAGCATATTAACGAGAGTTTTGGTAGCTTTGAAGCGTTTAAGAAACAGTTTTCCGCTGCTGCTGCAGCGGTAGAGGGCTCTGGTTGGGCGCTGCTCGTTTACTCCGCTACGCTCCGCAATCTCTACATAACTACCATCGAGAAGCACCAGGACGTGACTTTAGTAGATGGCATGCCACTTCTCACGGTGGATGTTTGGGAACATGCTTACTACCTCAAGTACCAGAATCGCCGCGCCGAATGGATTGCCGCTTGGTGGAATATCGTGAACTGGGAGCATGTCAACCACTTGATTGAGCACTAGACCTTTTGGCAAGAGAGCTGGCCCTACTGGCCAGCTCTCTTTTCTATCTCTGCTCCCTCGGGGCCGCCTAAAGTCACGCAAATTAAACCGTGAGGCAAATTGCCACGCCACAACTTCTGGCCAAGGTACAAAGCTCCACCATGTAGTCATCGCTCGGCATGTGCATGGTGGGGAGCAAAGCTTGTACGCCGCGGGGGCGAAACTTAATAAGTTTGTAGCGAATGCGAGGGTCTCTGCTGATTAACCGACTTGCTTCTATAACGGTGTGACAGTTTGGCAGTAGGTCTGGCACAATAACGGTACGGATTTCATAGATTTTCTGAAGTTCGATGGCATAGCGCAAGTTTTGCAGCACTAAGTTATTGCTCTGCCCGGTCAGCTGTAGGTGAACAGCCTCGTCCATGGCTTTAATATCGAACATACAAGCATCCACGTACTGGCAGAGGCGACGAAAATCCGCGTGGGCAAGGTGACCGTTGGTGTCTATGAAGACCTCAATCTTGTTATTCTGTAGCTCCTGGCAAAGTGCCATAAGAAAGGGCAGCTGGACTGTGCACTCCCCACCAGACAGGGTGACCCCCCGTATAAAATCCCGATACAACAGAACTTCCGCCACTAACTCCATGTGGTCCCTGCTGACAACATCGGCATCTGGCTGGCCGCTACCACCTAGGGGCTGCGTCTCTGGGTTGTGGCAGTAAAAGCAATGAAAATTACAGCCTTGCAGAAAAATGACTGTGCGATTACCCGGCCCATCTACACTGCTAAAGGGGATAATTTTACGGCAGTAGCCCTGCATTTATTCCTCCTGCGCTCGTAGCTTGCGGTGCAGTACTCCTTGGTTTTCGGCGGCCCCCTTGCCGAGCGTTACGGCACTATTTCGCACCTGCTTCCCGCGAGCTAGCGCCTCCATCTCCGATTTTTTGACTAGGTAACCCGTTATACGTACCACGTCTGAATCGGAGGAATATGCCGAGAAGTACCGCAGGCCGTTCTTCATGGCCCCTCGCACTATGTCAAGGACGAACTCAGGGTTGCTTTTTACAGTGGCGTCGAAACTAAAGACATCGCCGATGCCGGAGGGAAAGAACTTATGGAAGGGCGCTGACTGCATGATATGCGCGTATAAAGTCGGCTCCTCGCCGATAGGGATGCGGCAACCTGGGGAACAGTCGAAATCCGTGTCTATGCCCACCTGCGCATGGAGTAGGTACTTGCCATGTGTGGCTTCTAGATACGGGTTAGTATGCTCGCCCACAAGCCGCTCAATCTCGGCTACTACCTCTACACCAAGGGCGGTGGCCTCTGCGTTATGACCAAATCTATCGCCTAGGCCTGCTGGATTGCCGCGCAGTGCGTTGATGCACTCCGCTAGTCCTACTACGCCAAACATCGCGGTAAATTTGTCACGGCGAAGAAGCCCTTCTGTAACAAGGAAGTTGCTAGCGAAGAACGATGACTCCTCCACTAAGAAGCGCACCCTCTCATCCATGTAGGAGAGCATGTGACGAACGGCAAAGGGCAGTAATGTGTCTTTAAACATTTTGTAGTCCTGCGCTAGCTTAGCCAGCCGGCTAAGATTAAGCCGCACCAAGGTGTAACTTCCGCCACCTATGGCTAAGCCATTGTAGCAAGACGCGATGGCATAGTCGCCACCAAAGTCGTGACGAAAGATGGCATTGTTAGCGAAACTAGGCTTGGCAGTTAGCAGGGCGGTTTGCACAGCATCGAGAGCCATTTCTTGGCTAGTGCTGTCATCGTACTTGAGAGTAAGGTTAGGCACTGCCGCTTGCAGCTCGCGCTGTACCCTGAGTATCATCCGACCCGCTACAGTCTCTTGTGGCCCCAAGTTAGCGTGGCAAAAAGAATCTGTCAGAGTACGATCGATGTGGAGTAAAAATCGCTTAATCGCTCTGTAGGACACTTCATCCTCTTCTACAAAGGGATTAAGGAGAATGTCTATATTGCCCAAGTAGACCGGAAAAGTGGTAATAGACGGCACCTGCTTGTAGAGAATAAGCAAGTTATGGATTGCGTCCTCAAGACTCTCTGGAGGGGACAACTCCAAGAATATACTCCCCTGCCGCATAAATAGGTCGTAATCGGGCACGGTGTAGCGCGGGCGGTAGGGCGCATTCCCCTCACCTAAGTCACAAATTACCCCCGCTTGACGTAGCTCCTGCGCCGCCTGAGAAATCGTTAGCACGTCAACACTGTTTTCGGCCACCCGAGCCAAGGCTACTAACTTTTGTCCGTAAGTGAGCAGGGGGTCTCCGATGATAGTTAAGACATTACTCATGGCGAAGCCTCCTCTTTGTTATTGTTGATAGTCGCACCAGTCGCTGAGTCGGCAGAGGTGGCATTGCGGCTTTCTCGCGTGGCAGGTGCGGCGTCCATGCCAAATGAGCAAGTGATGCAGAGAGATCCAGTCCTCGGGTGGAAACTTAGCACATAGTTCCTGTTCTACTTTCTCGGGCGTTCTGCCGAAAGCTAGCCCTAGGCGGCGAGCCACGCGAAAAACATGTGTGTCGACGGCGAGTGCCGGGACATTAAAGGCGGTAGCGGCAACAACATTGGCTGTTTTGCGCCCCACCCCCGGCAAGGCATTTAATTCTAAAAGTGTCGCGGGTACTTGGCAATTATACTTCGCACATAGATCACGGCAACAGGCGGCAATGTTCCGTGCTTTACTGCGGTAAAGTCCAGAGGAGCGAATGTCACCTTCTAACTCCTCTAAGGCAACGTGGACATAGTCTAGAGGGTGCTGATACTTGGCAAAAAGGCGGGCGGTAATGAGATTGACGCGCTGGTCAGTGCACTGCGCCGATAAAATGGTGGCGATGAGAAGTTCAAAAGGACTACTGAAGTTGAGCTCGCACCTCGCATGCGGGTAGAGCTCCCTCAGTAGTCGCAGTATTTCAGAGCTTTTAGGGGTCACTACCATCTGCTGGCGAACATGACGACGAGTGCCGTAAGTGAAAAACAAATGCTGACCAAGTACATGACGAGGACAGTCTGTTTCTGGCTGAGCCCTGCCTGCAGCAGGCGGTGATGCGTATGCCCGCGGTCGGCCACATAGATGGGTTTCCCACTTAGCAAACGGCGCACAATATTGTACACTGTGTCAAAAATGGGTAGCCCCAGGACCAGTAAGGGGACCAAGAGGCCTACTAGAGTCGCCGACTTAAAGGCTCCTTCAACTGAAACGGCAGCTAAGACGAAACCGAGGAAGTAGGCCCCGCCATCACCGAGAAACACTTTGGCGGGATTAAAGTTGTAGCGTAGAAAAGCTAGTGTTCCACCTACCAGCACCAAGGAAACTAGGAGTGTTGTGGGCTGCCCCATAAAGTACGCAATAATGCCCATGGTCAAAGCGGCGATGTTCACTATACCGCAGGCTAAGCCATCCAGGCCATCCATGAAGTTAATGATGTTGGTGACAGCGACCACCCAGACCACCGTCACTAGCCAGCTCAGTCCTGGAGCTAAGAAGATAAGACCGCCCGAGAAGGGATTAGAGAGAAACTCAACTTGCACACCGGCCCAGTAAAGCGCGGTAGCTGCTAAAACTTGTCCCAAAAATTTTGGTGCAGCGGGCATATCGCCGCCCCTGCTCTTGACTAGGTCGTCGACAAAGCCCACGGCGAAGGCTATGGTACCGCCGAGCGACAATCCTAGCGCGAAGCCTCTATCGATAGGGAGAGCCCATATCAAAAGCGAAAGGCCCATCCACAAAGCTGCCCCCACAAAAGGCATAGGGATCTCATGAACTTTGCGGGCAGAGGGTTGATCTACAATGCCGTGTTTAACAGAAAAACCATAAAGCCGAGGCATCATGGCTGTCACTACGGCAAAAGCTCCGCAAAGAGCTAACACATACAACAAATTACTTCACCTCTTTGCCATACTATGACTATCATAAATCGGCCTGTCCTATCTGTCTATACCAAAAGTGCAGTTTAATTTTGGGAAAGCTGTCTTTGTGGGTACAAAAGTCACAGACAGCACTATCATGGTCGCTTATTCTTTACGGAAAGGCTCGCCTAAGGCTGCTGGGGCCGTGGCTCGCCCCACGAAGCCAGCCAGCACAATCATGGTAAACACATAGGGGACGGCCTGAATGAGCTGACTGGGTATGCCGCCACCCTGCAGGCGCATTTGCAGTGCCTCGGAAAAGCCAAATAGCAAGGAGGCAGCGAGTGCTCCCAGAGGATGCCACTTGCCAAAAATCATGGCTGCCAAAGCGATGAAACCCCGCCCAGCCGTCATATCGCGCACGAACACACTCAGAGTACCAATAGAGAGATGAGCACCGGCAACTCCGGCCAGCATACCACTTAATACTACACAGGCATACCGGACACCGATAACATTTATACCTACAGTGGCAGCGGCTTTAGGATGCTCTCCCACCGCCCGAATCCACAAGCCCCAAGGCGTACGATACAAGACAACGAAAGTTACCGCCACCAAAAGTGGCGCCAGATAGACCAACGGCGTGAAAGGACCAATGGCAGGCAACCTGGTCACGGCTGGGCTCGTGCCAGCGGTCCCAAAGAATACTCGCATCATAAAAACCGTAAGACCGGCTGCCAGCATGTTAATTGCTACCCCGCTTACTACTTGGTTGGCCCGGTACTTAATGCTCACTACCGCAAAGATATAGGCCATGACGCCACCTGTAAGTATGGCCGCCAACACTCCTAGCCAAGGATTCCCAGTGTAGTAAGCGACGACAACGGCGGCAAAGGCGCCGGTTAGCATCTTGCCTTCCAGAGCAATATTTACTACGCCCGACCTCTCCGCATATATACCCCCGAGCGCGGCCAAAACTAGCGGAGCAGCTGACCGTAAAGTGGCCATCAAGAGAGTGATGTCAAAAACAGTACCCATTCTAGGCTGCTCCCTTCTTTTTCGGCAGGATTATGGCGCGTACAATCTGATCGGCGGCCACAAAAAAGATAATGGTCGCCTGTAATACCACAACAATGTCGGACGGCACATCGGTGGCAAAGCTTAGCCACACGCCGCCACTCGACAAAGCCCCAAAGAGGATCGCGGCCAGAATTACCCCCACAGGATGATTGCGTCCCAACAAGGCAACGGCGATGCCCTCAAAGCCAAAACCAGGCGAAAACCCGAGTGCCAAGGTTCTATCAAAGCCGAGAATGCGCTCCGCACCTGCCAGACCAGCTAGCACGCCAGAAAGCACCATGGCCATTACAATGCGGTTAGGAACATTAATGCCGGCATATTCTGCCGCCTTGGAGTTAAGTCCTACTGCCCTAATTTCGTACCCAGTGGTAGTTCTCCAGAGAAAGTAGTACAGGGCTACAGCCGCGAGAAGCGCCAAGATGAAGCCCATATTTAGACGCGCAGTAATGCCCGGAATAAAGTCGCTAAAGCGGGCGAGCAAAGCCGTGCTTAATATAGGTGGTGTCTTGGGAATCATTTCCCCAGGGGCACGCAAAACTTCAACTACCATGTAAGCCAACACCGCGTTGGCGATAAAATTCATCATAATGGTATTAATTACTTCGTGAATGCCGCGCTTGGCCTTGAGCCAAGCAGGGATTAACGCCCACAGGCCTCCGCCAAGTGCAGCAGCTACAATGGTCAGCGGCAAGTGCACTGCTAATGGCAGACCTCTTAAGTTGCTACCCACAATGGCGGCCGCAAGTGCCCCCATAAGCATCTGTCCCTCTACTCCGATGTTAAAGAGACCTGCCTTAAAAGGCAAAGCGACGGCAAGCCCAGTAATAATGATGGGCGTAGCCCGCGTTAGAGTACCCAGAATCCTATTCAGGCTGCCAAAAGCGCCGTAGAACAGGGCGGCGTAAGCACGAAAGGGGTTCTCCCCCATAGTGAGTATAATAACCGCGCCTACCAAAAGACCGAGTATAATGGCCCCCAGCGGAACCAAGATCTCCTGCAGGCCGGATTGTTTGCTTTCTTTACTAGCCATTGGTGGGTCTCCTCTCCTCAAGGTGCTGCTGTTCTTCGGGCCTGATACCAGCCATCATGAGGCCGAGTTGCTCCTCAGTGACCTCGTTACTATTCAAGATACCCATGATCTGGCCCTCATAAATAACAGCTACTCTATCACTTAGCGACAGCACCTCCGACAACTCGGGTGAAATGAGGAGGACCGCTTTACCGGCATCGCGATGCAGAACAATGCGGCGGTGAATAAATTCAATGGCACCAATGTCTACCCCGCGCGAGGGCTGCGAGGCAATCAGTAAATCCGGATTCTGGTGCATCTCACGCGCAATGATGACTTTTTGCTGATTGCCGCCCGAAAGAGAGCGGACCATTGTTTCCGCATGGGGTGTTCTAATGTCAAATTCTTCGATCATCTTGTCGGCATGGCTAGCCATGGCCGGTAGATTCAAGAAGCCATGTTCAGCAAAGGGTGGTTTGTAATGAAAACCGAAAATAAGGTTCTCCTTAACCGAGAAGTCGAGCTCTAGCCCTCTCTTTTGTCTGTCTTCGGGAATGTGCCCCACTTTACTCTCCTTAATTTGGCGAGCGGTAAACTGCGTGATGTCTTGGCCGTTAAGGCGCACGGTACCGCTTGACGCGCGGCGTAAGCCCGTAAGAACTTCCACCAATTCAGTCTGCCCATTGCCTTCGACGCCCGCTACTCCCAGGATCTCTCCCGCCCTAATCTCAAAACTTACACGGTCGAGCAGTTTTTCGCCAGATACATCCTTAGCCACCAAGTCCTCCACCGCGAGAATAGTTCTCCCGACCTGGGTAGGCTTCTTATCCACCTGCAGGAACACATGTCGCCCTACCATAAGGTTGGCTAACTCAGCAGGCGAGGTATCCTTGGTCGCTACCGTACCCATTACTTTACCTCTACGCATGACGGTCACACGCTGACTGGTCGCCATAACCTCATTGAGCTTGTGGGAGATGAAAATAATGCTTTTTCCCTGCGAAGTAAGGTTTTGCATGATGGCGTAGAGTTCTCTAATCTCTTGGGGGTTAAGCACAGCGGTAGGCTCATCAAGCACGATAATCTCCGCACCACGATAGAGAATCTTAAGAATCTCTACCCTCTGCTGTATGCCGACAGGCAGCTCCTCAATGGTGGCGTCGGGCTTAACACGGAGACCGTAGCGATGCGACACCTCGGAGACGGCTTTGCGCGCCTTGTCGATGTCTAAGAAGACCCCCTGGCGCGGCTCTGCGCCCAGAACGATGTTTTCGGCAACGGTAAAAGGGTTCACCAGCATAAAATGCTGGTGAACCATTCCTATACCTTGTGCGATAGCTTGATTTGGGTTCAGAATTTTAACCGGCTCGCCCTTGATGAAAATTTGTCCTTCGTCAGGCTGGTACAAGCCAAAGAGAATGTTCATCAAAGTAGACTTGCCAGCACCATTTTCCCCGATGATGGCGAGAATTTCCCCAGGGTAGAGGCTAATGTTGACATTGTCACTCGCTAGCACACCTGGGAATCTCTTCGTTATCTGTCGCATTTCTAAAATGGGTTGCATGGTAAATTCCTCTCCCGCGTCAAATTTACTCGGAACGAACTACAATCCTGCCGTCGGCAATCTGTGCCGATAGATCGGCGATAAGTTGACGAACATCAGCTGGAATTGCATCCTTCATCGCTTGAATAAGGGCGATTTGTGCAGCGTCATTGTTCAGGGCCGCTTTTTCTACGTCGGTGACAGCGGCGAGATCCGTGAGGCCGATGCCGCCTTCTTTTACGCCAAAGGAAGTCGCGCCTGCTGCAAATGTGCCCTCCTTGGTCGCCTTAATGGCATCAAACACGGCTACATCCACACGCTTCATCATGCTGGCGAGAATCGAGCCAGGCTTAACCCAGTTTTGGTTAGAGTCAACGCCGATAGCTTTTACGCCCTTTTCAGCGGCGGCTTCGAAAACGCCTTGTCCGCTACCACCAGCGGCATGGTAGATGATGTCAGCGCCTTGAGCGATTTGCGCTAAGGCCAATTCCTTGCCACGACCGGGATCTCTAAAGGCCGCACCGGTAGTGCCAATGTAGGCAGATTGCACGGTTACATTTCTGCCCCGCAGTGCATTGACGTGCTCAACGCCATGCATGTAGCCTAGTTTGAACCTAGTAATAAGTGGAATTTGCATGCCGCCGACGAAACCAACGTTGTTAGTTTCGGTCATCATGTTAGCCAAGGCGCCAGCCAAGAAAGAGCCTTCGTGCTCTCTAAAGACTAAGGATTTTACATTGGGCAGGTCGATAACTGTATCAACTACGGCCCACTTTTGCTCCGGGAACTCCTGGGCGACCTTAGTAATCGCGTCGGCTTGCAAGAAGCCTACACCGATAATTAAGTCCATCTTCTCTTGGGCAAATAGACGATGGAACTCTTCCATTTGCGGTACTTCTGCTGGCTCTTGGTAACTGAACTCGATACCAAGCTCAGCAACGGCTTTCTCCAAACCAACGATAGCGGCGTCATTAAATGAATTGTCACCCCTACCACCGGTCGAAAGAACTACCCCCACTCTAAAGGCCACGGGTTCAGGTTCGGGTTCGCGCAGCATTCCTGGCAAAATAAAGGCCAAGGCGACGATGAGGACGAGGGCAACTACGGCGGCTACGAGCAACTTGGTGTTTCCTTTTTGCACTTTTATTCCTCCTTATGTTATATCTATATGTCCCGCAAATTGATGACAATGGTCTGCCCAAAAATAATGATCCGAGCATCCATGTCGATGTACGGGACTATATATCACTGTCCCTATCACTACGATAATAAATGAACTCGAGACCTCTGTCAAAGTATTTTTAGCCATGCCCCGTGGTAACAGTGCCGTTTTGCACAATGCTCGCGAGAGCATCCCTGTAAAAGCTTGGCGGCAAGCACTTCAAGGCGGCTAGAGCTAAGTGCTCTTGCTCACGCATCATCTGCAAAAATCGTTGTTCAGCACCAGACTCTACAATCCAGCGGCGCACTTCAGGCAAGTTCTCCGCGGCGAGAGACCGCTCCGCAAACGCGCGTATCAACTGCTCCTGCGGGGACAGGTGTGCAGCGAGAAGGAGCGGCAAGGTCACCACACCTTCACACATATCGCGCCCCACTGTTTTCCCGAGGGTGCTACTGTCACCGAAGTAGTCTAGATAGTCGTCACGCCACTGAAAGACGATGCCAAATCGTTCGCCAAATTCTCCCGCTAGGGCACGTATAGTGTAGGGCGATTTAGCGACCGTTGCGCCAAGCTTGGCGGCTAGCGACAAGAGCGCCCCTGTCTTGCCTTTACATTGTTCCAAGCAATCCTTGGCGCTAAGGGTTAGATCTCCCCGAGATTCTAGCTGCTTAAGTTCTCCTCGCACCATTTGTTCGACTGCTTCGCCAACGTCTTGCACCGCTTGATCGCCGAGTTTGCCTGCGTAACGAAGAGCGTGAGCGAAGAAATAATCTCCCCAGAGGACAGCCTTCTGCGGGCCAAACTCGCCACTTGGGGTCACTTGCCCACGCCGCATGGTGGCGTTATCGATAATGTCATCGTGAATAATCGAAGCATAGTGCAGCAGTTCTACCGCGGTTGCACCGTCTACAAGCTTCTCTCTACTACCGCCCAGCGCGAGACCCGTGTACAGGATCACCTTTGGGCGCAGCATTTTTCCACTCGATAAGGACGTCTCTGCTCCGCCCCGCCGGGTAAACTTTAGCGGCCCAGAGACAAGCACTCTAGACATGTTTTCTTGTACTGACGCGAGTTCGGCAGCGAGGTCTGAATTAGGCACAATCACTAGCCCCTCTCCGTGGAAATTTCTTGCTAGTTTTTGCCTAAGATAACCCACCTTATGCAGCTGCTCCAAACGGCTTGCCAGTCACCTCGCACGTATCACGACTTCTTGGAAGGTAGCAGCGAGGGCTTGACTCATTTCCTTAATACTCTGGAGCGGAGGCGGCGTAAACACCCTGCCGCTTAAAGTAACTTGTGCGGGGTTCACCGCCTGCAGTGCATAGACCCGGCCCTTACCCACAAAGGCGGCGATGCCCTCAATATCAGCCATGTCCACAAGCTCTGTTGACAAGGTGGTGCGAAACTCGTAGGGAACCCCTGCGGATTTGACAAGCTCAATCGAGTCCTTAATACGACGCAAGTCTAGGTGGGATACACCACAGGTCGCCGTATATTTTTGGGGGCTGTTTTTAACATCCATCGCGATGTAGTCAACTAGCCCGGCACGAAAAAGACCCTCCAAGACCTCGGGCCGATAACCATTGGTGTCAAGCTTAACTAGGTAGCCCATGGCCTTGACCTGACGGAGAAAATCAGTTAAAAATGGGGCGAGAGTAGGTTCCCCGCCACTGATACACACACCATCAAGTATCCTTCTTCGCCGATGGAGGAAGTCAAAGACTTCCTCCATCGGCACGACAGGAGACTTTTTCTCTACTAGCGAGGCATTGTAACAAAAGGGACAACGAAAGTTACACCCCCCGACGAACAATACCGCTGCCAGTATTTTAGGAAAATCTATAACGCTAGTTTTTTGTATCCCTCGAAAGAGTTTCTCCCCCTCAGTCATTGGCCGCGCATGGCTCAAACAATACATACTCTAGGCGGTCTCTAAATTCCTCTTTTTTGCCCAGATTCCAATTCTGTACAGGTCGATGGAAGCCCACCACCCTAGTCCAAATCTCTGCCTTGCCACCGCAAATGGGACAAGCAGCGTGCTCGCCCCTTTGATAGCCGTGCTCTGGGCAAACGGAAAAAGTAGGCGAAACCGTGAAGTATGGGATACGATAGTTCTCCATAACTTTACGCACTAACTGCTTGCAGGCAGCCACATCTTCAATCGATTCGCCTAAGAAACCATGGAAAACTGTTCCTCCTGTGTAGCGAATCTGAAGTTCGTCCTGCAGGTCTAGGGCGTCAAACATGTCGTCGGTATGATCAACTGCTAGTTGGGTGGAGTTAGTATAGTAGGGCTCTTTCTTGCCCGGAATAACCATCGTGGCATAGGCTTCGCGGTCAAGTTTGGCCAAGCGATAGGCCGTGCCCTCCGCAGGAGTGGCCTCCAGATTAAACAAATCACCCGTCTCCTGCTGGTAATCGACGAGCGCGCCGCGCATATGCTCTAACACTCTAATGGCAAAGGCTTGTCCTCGCGGTGTGGCTATGTTCTCGCCCTCGCCTAAGAGATTAATAATCGCTTCATTCATGCCATTAATACCGATGGTATTGAAGTGATTCTTCCAGTATTCGCCGAAACGCTCTTTGACTACCTGCAAGTAAAAACGGCTATAGGGATATAATCCTAAATCGGTATTTTTTTCAAGAACCTTACGCTTAATGTCAAGCGAAGATTTGGCGAGATCCATCAGTCGCTGCAAACGAACGAAAAACTCTTCCTCAGTGCGCGCCAAAAAGCCAAGGCGAGCCATATTAATTGTCACTACGCCAATAGAACCGGTGAGGGGGTTGGCACCAAAGAGACCGCCCCCGCGCTTGCGCAACTCACGATTATCGAGGCGCAAACGGCAACACATGCTTCGTGCATCTTCGGGAGACATATCGCTGTTGACGAAATTAGCGAAGTAGGGGATGCCATAGCGAGCAGTCATCTCCATAATGGAGTCAACCACAGGGCTGTCCCACTGAAACTCCTTGGAAATATTGTAGGTGGGTATGGGGAAAGTGAAAATGCGTCCGCTGGCATCGCCCTTCATCATGACATCGCAAAAAGCGAGGTTTATCATATCCATCTCGGCTTGAAACTCTCCGTAAACGGCCGCCTGTGGCTCGCCGCCAATGATAACGGACTGTTCGGCCAAAGTAGTTGGACAGATAATATCCATCGTTAAATTGACAAAAGGCGTCTGAAAACCTACGCGTGTAGGCACGTTCAAGTTATAGACAAACTCTTGGATGCCTTGGCGCACTTCTTTGTAGGTCAACTTATCATGTCGTACAAAGGGCGCCAAGTAAGTGTCAAAAGAACTTACCGCCTGGGCCCCTGCGGCTTCGCCTTGCAGCGTGTAGAAGAAGTTAACGAGCTGCCCAATGGCTGTACGAAAATGGCGCGGCGGCGCAGAGGCCACTTTACCTGGCACACCTCTAAAACCTAGCCTAAGTAAGTCCTCAAAACTCCAACCACAGCAGTAGGGTGCTAGTAAGCCGAGATCATGCAGGTGAAAATCTCCCCCTGTATGCGCCTCACGAACTTCAGGCGGGTAGAGCTGGTGCAGCCAAAAGCCCTTGGTCACTTCGGCGATGACATGGTTGTTAAGCCCCTGCAAAGAAAAATCCATGTTGGAGTTTTCATTGACCCGCCAGTCCTCCCGGGTGACGTAGTCTAAGACTAATTTCTGAGCGTCTACAAAGGACTTCTTATTGTGACGGATGTCTTCGTGCTGCAGACGGTAGCGAATGTAGCGCTTGGCCGTCTGCCTCTCGCCTACTTCCATCAGAGTCTCTTCAACGGTATCTTGCACCTCTTCTACAGAGAGGAAGCTATTCTGAGGCTGCTTTTTCTGCAAAGCATACATGGTCCTGTCCGCTATAACTTCAGCGAGTTTTCGCAGCTCGTCCTTGGCTCTATCTGGGTAACTAGCGATAAGCGCTTTGTGTATGGCCAGCGTAATCTTCTCTTGCCTAAACTCGACCAGTGAGCCGTCTCTCTTTCGTATCTGTCTGAACATATTTGTCGGGCCTCCTTGCACTACTACCTATAGAGTATGTCTATTATACTACATACTATATATAGTGATAGGTGCCTTGGCAGATTTAATATTTGAGCCATTTGTTGTTAGAAGACTACTTTTTCCCAAGGCACGCACCTCATCAAGTGGCCCACAAAGGCTTCTAAACCTAGCTGATCGGCCTCCGTAAAACGCCCCTTGATGGGGCTGTCGATATCTAGCACGCCATAGAGATGGCCCTCTTTCAGCAGGGGAATGACTATCTCCGACTGCGAAGCGCTGTCGCAGGCGATATGCCCTGGGAAGAGGTGCACATCGGGCACAACTATCGTCTCCCGCTGATAAGCCGCAGTGCCGCACACGCCGTTGCCGAGTGTGATCATGCTACAAGCAGGCTTGCCTTGAAAGGGCCCGAGCATGAGCAGTCCCTCCTTAAAGAGATAAAAGCCCACCCAGTTAATGTCCCGCAGTTGATGCCCAAGCAAAGCAGCAGCATTACTTAAAGCAGGAAGCCACTCATCTTCGTACTCGATTAGATGAAGCAACTCTTTGTTAACGGACTGATAGTACTGCTTAAGATCATCAATCGGCAATTTTTCTGCGCGGTACATATCACAACACCTCTCCTTGGTTCAAATTACCATGCCCTGTTTCTAGCAGGGTTTTTTGTTGTTTGGAAAATATTTATTGTTTTATATGACTAATATATCATTTACAATGCATTTAGGCTGTTCTTGGCGACGACAGCAGCAAAAATCGAGAGGAGAGGTAATATTGAAGCTCAACTGGCAGAAAACAACGGCAATACTTGCACTTGCACTGACTGTAGCTCTTGTTCCCTTGCCTGGGCTCGCCAGAGCTAATGGCGCACGGGGCGAAAGAGTCGTCCGCACGGCTCTAAGCTACCTTGGTCGTCCCTACATTTTCGGGGCCACCGGACCAGGTGCGTTCGACTGTAGCGGTTTCACCCGCTTTGTTATGAACAGGGCGGTAGGTATCAGATTGCCGCGCACCGCGGCATCACAGTCAAGGGTAGGGCGGGCGATTGCTCGCACCAACCTCCAGCCTGGTGACTTGGTATTCTTCCAAAACACCTACAAGCCCGGCGTTTCCCACGTTGGTATCGCCCTAGGGGACGGCAGAATGGTGCATGCCTGGACGCGCGGCGGAGTAAGAATCGACCGCCTCAGTCAAAGCTACTTTGTTGCCAAATACCACAGTAGCCGCACCGTTCTCCGCTAGTAGCAGCAAGAGCAGTCCTAGGACTGCTCTTTTTTTACATACGATCGTGAACTAATGATTTAAAGCGCGACAAATCCTTGCTCAACTTCTGCCGCTTACCATCATTATTTTTTTCGCCGTCACTCAAGTACTGCCGCAAAGCGGAGGCAGCTACCGCACGGACAGCTACCCCACCTAGCAGCACGGACTTGTCATGAGGGAAGGCGTCTCGCGGCCAAAGATATTCCCTCTCCAGGCGACCCTCGTAAGTGACGACATTGTCGTTCTCGTCCACCCACAGCAGCTCCCAAGCGATGTAGAGGCGCCCGCGCACCGCGGCGAAAGAGTTGGCCGTACAATCGACAATGCCAAAGCCCGCCTCGGTGAGAAGTATGCGCACCTGTGCTGCATCGGCGGCAAAAATATAGAAGCCGATATCTCCCGGTTCACTTTGGAGAGAGGAATCGTGCGCTGTAAGGGCCCACCCTCCCCCAAGCCACGCCCGCACATTGGCCTCATCCAACATTTCACTAATTCGGATGACAGTCTTTGTCTGTCGAGCGCGTCGTTTCACATCCATGCAGAGGCCTCCTGCTCTGTCTATAGCCCAATATTCTTTTCCATATTTTTATAATAATCGCTGTCGTCAGGGTTGACAAGAGCCTGACGCAAATCATCAGCAGATAGCACAGCCGCGTCTACGACCGCAGGATCAAATTGTGTGCCTCGGCAAGCTTTAATAATGGCTAGCGCTTCGCTCACGGTCTGTGCCGCACGGTAGGGGCGGTCTGAAGTTATGGCGTCGAAGGTATCGGCCACCGCGACAATGCGTGCCCCGAGGGGAATGGCGGACCCACAGCGCCAACCAGGATAGGCCGGGTAACGCAGATGGCTTTCGCCATCCCAACGTTCATGGTGGTAGAGCACAATCTCCCTCACTTCATCATATCCCTCGACATTGCGCAAGATACTATCCCCAATTTCGGGATGAAAGCGCATCTGCCGGTATTCTTCCGCAGACAGCACCTCCGCTTTAGCCAGTATAGCGTCTGATACACCCACTTTGCCAATATCGTGCATCAATGCGCCCAAGTAAAGGGTAAAGAGTTCTTTTTCGCGCAACCCCATCTTCTTGCCTAATACATAGGCTACTCGCGCCACCCTTTGACTGTGATTGCCCGTATTAAAATCCTTAATCTCAATGGTTACACCTAGTGCCCGCGCGGCATTAAGGAGCATTTTAGCGAGCTTCTGCTGCTCATACGACAGTAGCTTGTTAGCCTCTGTGAGCTCTGCTGTTTTACGCGCCACTTGCCGCTCTAAGTAAATTCCTAGTACTAGTAGCCCCAGCCCGAGTGTAGCCAGCCCCACAGCCCCCATGAGAATGGGGACAAGCGGCGACTCACGCCCGACTTCGAGTGTTGGACCAAACCAGTTGGCATGCAGGTCATTCAGCACACCGGAGGCGTGTAGCTTTAAGAGGCCCTTGTTTAATATCGACACCAGTTTTTGATCACGATGGCGTGAAACTGCCATCGCATAATCTGCCGTGGTCTCTTCTAGGGGGTGCACAGTCCACCTGTACATACCGCGAAAGCCGACGAAGAACCTCGCCACCCAGTACTGCTCTACCCAGGCGGCGACCCCACCTTGCGCAAGAAGCTGTAGCCCGGCTTCTGGGCTAGGTACGCCCACCGCTATTATGCCATGCGCCTGCAAGGCTTCGTAGGTTGCGGAACTCGTCTGCGCGGCAACGCGCAACCCCACCAAATCAGAATAGCCCCCCAAATGACTATCGCGAGGCACAACTAGGGCATGAAAAGTCTCGTGGTAAGGCACCGTGAAGTTGTACAGAGCTGCGCGCTCGGGCAGAACACGCATGCCGGTTATAAAATCGGCCTCACCGCGCTCGAGCTTGGCCCGCATCTCGGCCCAGGGGCCCTGGGTGTGCACAATACCTACGCCGAGCGCTTGCGCTAACTCTAACACTAAGTCCCTCTCAAAACCGGCGGCGGAGCCTTCTCTCTTGTAAGAAAATGGCGGAAAGTTTTCGTCCCCTACGGCGTGCAAGGTACCAAGCTCTGCCAAGTACGCCCTCTCATCAGGCGTCAGGGTGTACTCTAGGCTCGGAAAGACCAAGGGCGCCCCCACAAAGGCCAAGAGCAAAAGTAATAATGCATACAGAGCCATGTACATCCTAATTATGCGCATTCTAGGTGGCCTCCTTAATGGCCATTGTCTTAGCTCCGCGCTTTCGACACCATTCTACAAACTATTCTCCATTATTGTTCGAGTTTCCTCTAGCGGGACTGTACTTGCTAATAATGGCCTCCCCCACTCGTATGCCATCTACTGCCGCCGACATAATACCCCCAGCGTAGCCAGCCCCCTCACCACTAGGATAGAGCCCAGTGACGCTACCCTCAAACCCAGCGTCGCGGGGAATGCGCACTGGTGAAGAGCTGCGCGTTTCCACCCCCGTCAGTAAAGCAGCGGGATGGGCAAATCCCTTTATTTTGCGGTCGAAATTAAGGAGCGCTTCTCGCATGGTCTCGACCACAAAGGCCGGCAAGCAGCTGGCTAAATCTGCCCCCTGCACCCCAGGGAGGTAGGACGGTTCTACCTGACCCCACTGCCCGGTCTTACGTCCCGACAAAAAGTCTCCCACCGTTTGGAGCGGGGCGCGATAATCCCGGCCACCCTCGGCAAAGGCTTTTGCTTCCCAGTGCCTTTGAAATTCGACACCGGCGAGAGGGTGCTTAGTAAAGAAATCTTCCGGCCCCACAGCAACTAGAAGCGCACTGTTAGCATTAGAGCGATCACGAGCTTGCTCACTCATGCCATTAGTGACCACGCCCCCTTCTTCTGAGGCCGCCGCCACCACTGCCCCGCCGGGACACATACAGAAGGTGTACGCTGCGCGATGACTGTTGGCTGTGTGGGCAAGCTTGTACTCTGCGGGGCCTAAGTTTGGGTGACCAGCAAAACCACCATACTGCGCCTCGTCGATAAGCTTCTGAGCATGCTCTATTCTCGCTCCGATGGCAAAAGCCTTAGGTACAATATCTACACCTCGCTCAAGGAGCATGGCAAAGGTGTCGCGGGCACTGTGGCCCACTGCGAGCACCACCACAGAAGCAGGAACAGTGTCACGACTATTAATGACCACCCCCCTTACCGCGCCGCGGTCTACCAGCAGGTCGGTAACTTGTGCTCCAAAGCGCACTTTCCCACCGGCTTCCTCAATTCGCCTTCTGATTTGTTTCACCACGCCCCGGAGAATATCTGTACCGACATGGGGCTTGTGTACATACATGATTTCTGGTGGCGCACCAGCGGCAACTAAATCCCCCAAAACTTTGCGACAACGGGGGTCACGAATGGTGGTCGTCAACTTGCCGTCCGAAAAAGTGCCTGCCCCTCCCTCACCAAATTGCACATTGCTGCCTGTGTCAAGTACCCCTCGGCGCCAAAACTCCGCTACTTTTATCGTGCGGCTATCGACATCTTGCCCTCTCTCTAGGAGCAGGGGCCTGTACCCCCGCTCCGCCAATAATAGCGCCGCAAACATCCCTGCCGGGCCGGCACCGATAATGACGGGCTGGTCGGAGAGGAGACTTGGGCCCGCAGCAACGGGCGCGTACTCTTCACTAGGCGTCAGCGCCACGTCGGCATGGTGGTGACGGCCGAGGTACCTAGCCTCGTCATCTAGCTCCACATCGACCACATAGACAAATTGTATCCGGCGTTTATCGCGCGCGTCGACCGACTCCTTATGGATCCTCAAAGTACGGATAGCCGCCGTTGTTAGGCCAAGCTTCTTTAGAGCGGCATTTTGCACCGCCCCCCTTTGTTCTAGCGGCAATTTTATATTAGAAATCCTTATCATCCCAAAACCTCCCTACCAGCTCAGGTCGAAGGGGTGTCTCCCCAGCCTTGTGCCGAATTCTTTTAACCATGTAGCGCACTAGTTAAAGGATTTTGCTTAACATTGTCGAAATATGTTGCACTGTAGCTCAGAGGAGGTCTGGTGTGGAAAACCCAAAGAACTGCTTCACAACTCTTGTTGAGGCCATAAAGCATGTACCAGATGCCGTTATGGCCATCAACACTGCCGGAAAAATTACCTTGTGGAACCCGGCTACAGTAAAGCTCACAGGGCTATCGCCTGAGGAGGTGCTAGGCCAAGGTTATGAAGTCTTCTCCTTGGGTTTTTACACCACAGCACGGCCTCTCTTACTAAACTACTTGCTTCGCCAGGAAGACCCCCCAGGAGGGGCCTACCTCTGGTCGCGGCGTGAGGCAGCGAGCATAATCGCCGAGCAGTTTGCCCCACAAGTGAATAATGGTGCTGGGGCACATCTCTGGGCCCGGGCTTCCTTGCTTGTTGACGACGCGGGTGTCGTAATCGGCGCAACCCAAGTTATGATCGACATCTCCGAAAGCCGTCGGCAACAACACGCCTTGCAAGCACTCACCGAGGAAATGACCGCCACTACCATCGAGCTGTCGGCGACTAACGAGCAACTGCTAGTCACTGAAGCAAGTCTTCGCCAGCAGTATAATGAGCTAAAACGCACTACGGCCCAGCTTGAAACTGCGCACAGCCAAATGGTAGCGGTGATAGAGCACGCGCCTGATGCTTCCTTTGTTATAGATGCCGATAAAAAGGTCATTGCCTGGAACAGGGCCATGGAGCATTACTCAGGTGTGCCCAAGGAGCAAGTGCTGGGCACAAAGAACTATGCTGCCGCCATCTACCAGTCGCCGCGCCCTCTGTTGATTGACTTTGTCGGGCACCCCGAAGAGGAAGTGCGCGCCTACTACGGCGAGTTCTTTCGCGAAACAGAGAATGGCGTTTTATATACTGAAGGTGTACAGCCGAATGTCTACGGCGGTAGAGATGCCTATGTGGCTGTCATGGCTGCGCCGCTACTCGATGCAGCGGGCAACATGGTGGGCGCCATTGAGTCCATCCATGACCTCACTTTAATGCGCGAAAAAGACGCTGAACTACGTGCGAGCGAGCAGCTACTGCGCGAAGTTACTAACCATATGAGCGATTTACTGTGTAAAGTATCGAGCACCGGCATTGTCGAATACGTCAGCCCTTCATTTCTTGAGGCCGCCGGGATATCCCCCTCCGAAGTAATCGGCCATCATTACACAAAAAGTATACATCCCGACGACGCCCCCACGCTTAAACAAATAGGTATAGATCTCTATTCCGCTGACTCCCAAGGGAGTCAGCGCGTAGAGTTTCGTGCCCGCAATGTTCAAGGCATTTATCGCTCGCTTGACGGACAAGGCAGCGTGATACGCGACGGCGCCGGCGAAGTAACGGGGGCTGTCTACGTCCTCCGCGATGTAACTGAGCGCAAGGCTTATGAAGAACGCCTAGAGTTCCTAAGGCGCCGCGACACCTTGACCGGCAGTTACAACCGCAGTTACTTCGAGGAACAGCTAGAGAGCTATTGTGACGCAGCGAATTTTCCGCTGGCCATCATTGTCTTAGATCTCGATGGCCTTAAAGCCGTCAATACAACCCGCGGCCATCACTGCGGCGACATGCTGCTACAAGCCATGGTCAGTGTGGTCGGCAAATGCCTTGCTCCCGAGCATTTTCTGGCGCGTGTCGGGGGCGACGAGCTAGCTATTATTCTCCCGAACTCATCCGCAGCAGAGGTAGAGGAAGTTTGCACAGCTATTGAAACCCGTGTCACCGCCTACAATTTGCAGTTCCCAGCACTGCCTCTAAGTGTCTCCCAAGGCTATGCTCTCAGCGAAACGGTTACTCCCCTCAAGGCACTCTTCGAGCGCGCCGACACGGTAATGAACCGCAAAAAACTCACCCACCGCCATAGCACTCGCAGCTCGCTCGTGCAGACGATGATGAAGGCCCTTGAGTCGCGCGACTACATCACCGAAGGCCATGCCGACAGACTGCAGGACCTAGTCACCGCCTTGGCCAAGGGTCTCTCTTTATGCGCGTCAACCATAACGGAACTAAGGCTACTAGCGCAGTTTCACGATATT
Source organism: Bacillota bacterium (assembly GCA_018333655.1). Classification (NCBI taxonomy): domain Bacteria; kingdom Bacillati; phylum Bacillota; species Bacillota bacterium. The sequence continues at coordinate 90,604 of JAGXTJ010000055.1, forward strand.
GGCAAAATCGGCGTGCCCGACAGGATACTTTTTAAGCCGGACAAACTAACGCCAGACGAAATGAAAGAGATGCGTCTCCACTCAGAAATCGGGGCTCGCATTGCCGAAGCCTCGCCTGACCTTGCACCTATCGCCGATTGGATTCTTAGACACCACGAGTGGTGGAATGGCGCAGGCTACCCACTTGGCCTGCGGGGCGAAGAAATACCCATCGAATGCCGCATCCTAAGTATCGCCGACGCCTATGATGCTATGACCAATAACAGGCCCTACCGGCGCGCCATGTCGCACGAAGCAGCCGTTAAGGAGCTTTGGCGTTCTGCGGGCGAGCAGTTTGACCCCCACCTTGTCCCCCTCTTTACGGCCTTACTCGAACAAAGTATGGGGACGCATCTTGTTCCCCAGTAAGCTCGCCTCATCCAAGTTGTGCTGCGAAGACCTTGGCTTGGTTGACGCTCTCCGTGACAAACTTGGCCCCCATGCGCACCCCTAGTTCTTGCCCTACACTGCCTAGAGAGATGGAGCGCATATCTTGCAGAGAAGTACCGGGGCCGCCGCCATAGGTGCAAAAAATATGGACTTGCTTGCCCTGTACCGCGGCGGACTTAAGAAAGGTGCGAATGGGTGGGGCCATTGTGCCTGCCCAGACCGGGGTACCCACTACCACTACATCATAATCATCATAGTCTACTAATCCTCGCTCTAGCTCCGGCTCGGACTTAAACACTGCTTCCTTGCCGCCTTTAAGATAAAGCCAAGCGCCGCGCAGAGGGTACTGCCTGACTGGCACCAACTCCGTAAAGTCAGCCCCCATTTCTTTAGCGATAGCCTTCGCTACAAGGCGAGTGTTGCCCGTCAGTGAAAAACAAACCACTAATTTCGCCACGCCTATCATACCCCTCTCCCATCTCACGTCTACATAACTAGTCTACCAAAGATGCGCCAGTTCTGAATAGCGCGTTCTTACTTTAGCTACGAAAGTTGCGCAGAACTACACACCAGGCAGGAAAATCAGTGGCCGGTGTGTAATAGATGTGCCATAGATATTATTGCCAAAGTAATTTTCATTAGCATCGCAGCAGGGACTAGGAAACGGAGGCACAAATCGATGTTTGGATTTCGCAAAGGGGCACAGAGTCCCGCCGCACACAGCGCTACAGCCAGTAGGGTCACCGCAAGCCGCAGTGTGGGCCTTCTAAAACGCAATCAGCGTTGTATCTCTAACAAAATAGTAAAGAACATGGCGGGCATTGTAGACGTTACAGATAATCTGCTCGAGATGACGGATACCATTGGTAATTATACGCAAATCCAAATGTCCTCAATTGGCAAAGTTGTCGACGAGATAACCAGTTACTCGGCTTACACGGAAGAAGTTTTAGCCAACACCGAAAGCTCCATGCAGCTTTCGCGCCAGACCATGGGCGTAGTGGATGAAGGCCACAAAACGGTGGATAAATCTCTCCAAGCCATGCGCGACATTGAGTTTGCGGTGGCCGAGGCGCGAGAAGTCGCTGCTGTGCTTGCTGATAGAGCGGCCGCCATCAATAGTATGCTTGAGGTAATCAAAGACATCGCCGACACTACCCGCCTGCTCTCTCTTAATGCCGCCATTGAGGCGGCACGTGCGGGTGATGCTGGGCGTGGCTTTGCCGTCGTGGCCAAAGAAGTCAAGCGCCTCTCTGAGCGGAGCGTTGACTCAGTGAACGACATCTACAAGACCATTCAACAGATCACGCAGAGCGTCGACAAGACACAGAAGGCCCTCTCTGTCATATTGGACAGAGTGGGCATGGGGACCTCAGCCGCTACCGACACCACCAAGGCCTTTCAGGCCGTGCTGGAATCCGTGCAGAGCAGCAATAGGGCTTTTGCCGAAATTAGCGGGGCTGTGTCCACGCAGACGGCCAGCCTAGAGAAAATCGTTACTTCTACCGAAGAAATGAGTCACACCTTTGACAAGCTCATGGCGATAGTGGAGACCACTTCTGTTTACGCCCATTTCACTAAAAACACCGTGGTGGCCATGGAAAATACTTCGTCTGAGCTAGTTGATATCTCCACTAAGCTCATGGCCGAAGTCAACCAAGCGGAAGCGAATAGCTCGCTGACCATTAACCTGCCCTACGCGCCCTCGACTTTTGACCCCCACCTAACTTCTGAGTTTTACGGGGCACAGCTCCTGTCTAATGTTCATCTTGGCCTGCTAGGAAGCGACTCACAGGAGCGCATCACCCCTGGACTGGCCAGCAAGTGGCATTTTGAGCAAGAGAAACTGACCTGGACTTTTTACCTGCGCAAAGGCGCTAAGTTTACTAATGGCAGAGAGATAACGGCTGAGGACGTCAAGTTTTCGCTCGAACGCTTAGCGGACCCTAAGCTTGACTCCCCCGTAGGCTGGGCGCTAGACTGCGTTCTCGGCGTACAAGAGTTTAGAAAAGGCCAGGCTCGCGATGTTTCCGGCATAAAAATCATAGACCGCTACACGGTGGCCATTAAGCTACATACGCCTTATGGTGGCTTTTTAACAGACCTCGGGCAATTCTTTGCCGGGGTTGTCGCCAAAGAGGAGCTCGCTCAAGGTAAAATCGTGGGCTGCGGGCCCTACAAGATTGTCGAACAGTCTAATGAACGTTGTGTACTTGAGGCCTTTGCCGATTATAGCAAGGGCGAGCCATTTATTAAGCAGCTTATCTTTAAGTACGGAGACAAGGGCCTAGCTGAGGGCTTTAAACGCGGCGATTATGATCTCTTGTGGCACGAAACTGCCACCGTGCCGAACGAACTAAAAGGGCAACCGAGAACCGTGTCCATCACTGAAAGCATCATGGGCTACTACTACATTGGTTTCAATCTAAAATCAGATCACCCCCTGGTACAAAACAAAGAATGTCGCCGCGCGCTCTCCATGGCCATAAACAAGGAACGCATGGTGACCACCCTACTAGGTGGCATGGCCTCTGTGGCTAAGGGCCCCATACCGCCTAACCTCATTCCCAACCATGGCCTTAGCGGGCTTGACTACAACCCCAAACTTGCACGCGAAATAATAGAGCGCCATGGCATCCGCAATCTTAAGCTACGCATGCTGATGCGCTCTGACGCTAGCGGCGCTATCTTCAACCCCATCGCCGAATACTTCATGGAAGACCTGCGGGCCATTGGCATTGACTTTACTACGGAGTCTGTCACTCGCCCCGAGTACAGCAAGACAGAAACGCTGCAAAAAACGGATGTTTTCCTGCTGCGCTGGGTAGCAGATACACCCGACCCCGACAACCTCGTCACCCCCTTCTTTCATTCTAAGAACTCGCTCAACTACTTCAGCTACCACAACTCTGAAGTTGACCGCAAGCTAGACTTAGTCAAAGGCACTATTAACCCCAAGCGGCGCTTTGAAATATTTGGCGAAGTACAACAGCTGGTGTACAACGATGTCCCCGCTATCTTCCTCTACCATCAATCGATTGGGGCTACCTTTGGCGACAAGCTGAAAAACGTGGCCATAAGCCCTAAGGGTATCTTGAAGTGCGAAGACATCTTGCTCATCGACTAGCAGAACTGAATTGCATCTAGTGAAATACAAGGGGACGGCCAATATGGCTGTCCCCTTTGTCATGCTACTGCCGAACAATATTGAGATCTAAATTGTTGTTAACAAACCCGAGTACGACGAGAGAAAACTCCCGCGGTTTTTCATACATGGAGGCATGTCCACAGGCGGGGATGGTGACATGCAGCGCCCGTGGCAGGCGGGAAAGCATTTCCGCTTGCATCTCTATAGGCGTAACTTCATCGTATTCGGCTGAAATGAGCAGGGTATCTACTACTACTTCAGGCAGACTACTAACCAAGTTTACGTTTTCGGCACTAGCCAGTAGCCGTAAAGTAGCCTGCGCCACAGCCGGAGAGAAATTCTGGGCAAAACCCAGCTCACGCCTCCGTAGCCAGGCTAGCTGCTGATTATAAAATGGGCGCGAATAGATGCGCGGCATCGCCGCCCGAAAGAATGCCGCCACACCGCCTGCGTCTAGCGCCTGCGCCCACCCAGCCCCCACATCGCTAAGCCACGCATCTACGCGGGCCGTGGTGTTGGCCAGCACCAGCTTTGTTACCCGCTGGCTATGTGTCAGCGCCAGGCGCAGTGCCACTTGCCCGCCATAAGAGATGCCTACTACATGTGCACTAGCTAGCCCGAGGTGATCTAGGAGCGATAGCGCCACCTCAGCCTGCAACTCTTGCCCATAGGCCTGTTTCATTCTGCTTGATTTACCCTGGTCAAGAAAATCTAGGAGCAACAAGCGATTGTGCCGCGCAAAAACGGGTATAAAGGGCTCCCAACTAGCTGTGCTCATAAAAACCCCATTGAGTATGAGTAAAGGGCTGCCTTCGCCGTGGTCCTCATAGAAGACTTGTTGGCCCGCAAAAAGGAAGTATGGCACGACAATTACCTCCTAGCTAGATATCCCAAGCTCTTGGCCTCACTCACCAGCCGTTCACGAAAATTTGGGTGGGCTATGGCAATTAGCCGCCGCACCCGCTCACGCACATCAGTCCCGCGCAGAGCCGCGATGCCGTATTCGGTAACGACATAATCGACGTCATTGCGCGAGAGCGAGACTATGGCCCCGGGCTTTAGAGTCGACACTATCTTTGATATCTCTTCGCTCTCCCCCGTTTGTTTGTTGTTTACTTGTGCGGTCGAATAGAGGGCAATAAATGACCGCCCGTTTTTGGCGCGCTGGGCTCCTACGGCCGTATCTGTTTGTCCGCCTGTGCCACTGTACTGCACAGGCCCGATCGATTCGGAGCAGCACTGTCCCGTAAGGTCGACCTCTAGCGTGGTGTTGATGGAGACCTGATTATCGTTCAGACCGATTACTGCTGGGTCATTAACATAGCCACCATCTAAAACGATAACAGAAGGGTTATCATCAACAAAGTCATATAGCTCCCTTGTGCCGAGGGCAAAGCAGCAAACCGACTTGCCAGGATGGAGAGTTTTGCGTTTATTGGTGACCACCCCGGCCTTAATAAGCCTCATTAACCCTGTGGTCAGCATTTCAGTATGAATGCCCAGATGTTTCTTTGCTAGCAGCGAGGCAGCCACGGCATTGGGTATGCCCCCAATGCCCAGTTGCAAACAATCGCCGTCGTTGACCATGGCCGCAATATACTGCCCTATCGCTAAATCTTTGTCACTAGGAGGCGTTTCTGGCAGTTCCGGAATGTCGTAATCAACCTCGATGAAGTAATCAACGTCATCTACATGCACCTCGCAGTCGCCAAAAGTGCGGGGCAGCTTGGGGTTGACCTCGATAATGACAAGATCGGCTGCGGCGAGCATGGCCTTTTCGTAGACATTGCTCAAGGAGAGAGAAATGTACCCGTGTTTATCGGGCCTAGTGCCCGTGCCTACAAATATTTGCGGGCCTACGTGTGCCAGGCGCTTGCTGCTGGCCAAATGGAGGTGATTGGGTATAAATGATATATGGCCGTGCGCATGCATCTTACGCATCGCCCCTGTAAAGAACCAGCCCGCCATACGAAAGGTGTCTGTGTAGGCAGGGTTCATAAAATACTCGGCACTTAGCATCGGCAGGCAAGTCGTCACATTGACCTGGCTGACCCGCGAGGCAATGGTGTGCAACTCGGCCAAAAAGGCCCTGGCCTCTGCCGCAGCTAGGCCCGTCACAATTACATCGCCTGATTTAACTAAGCCTAATGCCTGCGAAACGGTAACCACTTTAGAGGAATAACTATACATGTGAGGCCCTCCTCCTTTTCTCTAACCCAAGAAGGTCTGCATGGCTTGCAGTAGCGCAGGTAGATTGTCCGTCAGTGGTGAGTGTCCGCATTCGGGTATGATCAGCAGGGTAGCCAACTGCCCCAGCAAGGACGCTGTCGCCATGCTTTCTGCCGCCGGCACCACTAAGTCATTCTCCCCATGCAAGAGCAGTACGGGGGATATAATTTGCCGCAGGCGATTGCTACCCATACAGACTCCATTATCTTGGTCGGTCATGTTGAAAGTGACCAAAGCATAATCTATGTCCACTAGGTTCCGTTGCTTCAGCATGCCATCTAGGTAGCGCTCATATCTCTCGTAGCTCGGTTTATTTCTCGTGTAAATGAGTGAATCCCAAACAAAACGCAAGAAGGCCCTATTTTCTGCCGCATAGGCCTGCAAAATTGGTAAGACCTGTACTGCGTCATTGGCTATTTCAGCTCTAGTTTTCAATTGTTCGCTTAAAATGGCCTGCCCGAAAGCATCCTTGCGATACATGGGGTAGCCCTTTACGCCCACCGAATCGATCAGGACAACCTTTTCGACTGCCTGTGGGTAGGCAGCAGCCAATTCAAGCGCTACACCGCCCCCAGTTGACCAACCGACAACTGCATAGGCGTCTAGCCCTAGTAGCCGCGCCGCCTCCGCGATGTCTGTTGCTAAATCCTGCAAGGAAGTTATCGCTCTGTGGTAGGTGGAGTCGCCAAAACCTCTTAAATCGAAGGCATACAGCTTGTAGTCGTCGGCAAGACTTTCGAGGAGCAGGTCAAAATGTAGCGACGAGCTCATATTGCCATGTAGTAGCACGACAGCTTTGCGACCCTGTCCTGCCGTGCGGTATGTCAGTACCTCTCCGTTTGCCAGCGCAATGTGACCGACAGCATCATTGTTCATCTTCACTGCTCACCCCAGCGCACAATAGCCGCGCCCCAAGTAAAACCCGTGCCCGCGCCAAGCAGGGCCACTATGTTGCCGCTTCGTAAAGCCCCTACTTTCTCGGCTTCCATTAAGCCAAGGACAAGGTCAGAGGCCTGCACATGCCCATAGTCCGAGAGATAGTAGCTCTGCGATGGAGAAAGACCAAGGCGCTGCAGAATCTGTTGGTGCACTGAAGGTTTAACATGAATTGGTACTAGAAAATCAAGGTCGGAGAGCCGCAGGCCGGCGCTAGCAAGCGCCCCCAGAACTACACCTTCGAAATTGTCTATGCTGACAGGGTCGAGATACTCTTTCATCTCCGCCCCCTCGACCAAGTCAATTTTGTAGTCGTCGGCAGCGGCACAGCCATAGTAGGACGGCTCTACAGAGCCCCCCGCCTGGATCTTGATATGACGATGAAACCTGCCGTCCGTTAGATGCTTCTCGGCCAGCAAAACATTCTTGCGCAAACCCTTTTGTAGCAAGGCTGCCCCTGCCCCATCGCCAAAATCGTACATAAACCGCACTCTCGGATTCCCATAATCAATGAGATGCGATTCTTTACTGCCCCCTACGAGTAGCACATGGTTAATCGCACTGTCGGTCAACATCATGGCTTTAGCGACCTTTAGTGCCATCGTAAAACTAGTACAGAGGGACATGATCTCTGTGGCGAAGGCATTTCTGGCCCCGAGCTCTGCTTGAATCTTGGCCGCACAGGACCAGACTGGGTAATCTTTATAGGCACTGCCAAAATAGATGATGGCGTCAAGCTGCAGGGGGTCAAAGCCTGCTAAAGCACGTCGAGCGGCCTCTATGGCCATGTCGGACACATGCTCATGCACTCCGGCGATGTGCTTTTTGTGGACCCCTAGCTTTTGTTCAACTGTAGAGACGGAAAGTCCGCTCTTTGCGGCTATATCGGCGCTCGTCTCAATTGCGGTGGGCAAGTAAAAGCCCAAGCTGGCGATGCCGACATGGTTTGTCCCTTCGATACTCAAAGCAGTTCCCCTCCTGATGATTCCATCAATTATCAATTCCGGCCAGCCCGCCGTGCCCAGGTGTCCCGCAAACGAAAGTAGAGACCGACTATGCCTGTAGGCATGAAGAGCACTACAAACACATATATGGCGCCAAAGAAGAGCAACCAACGCTCAAAAATGGGGTGTAGCGCACGCAAACCTAGGAGGTAGAATTGTGCTAGTTGCACAAAGGCGGTGCCAACGATGGCCCCGTAAAGAGTCCCCGTACCACCCACAATAGTCACCAAAAGGGCATTGAGTGTCTGCTGCACGGTCAATAAATCGGTATTAGCAAAACGACTAGAGAGGGCAAACATCACCCCCGAGAGGCCGCAGGCGATGCCGGCAACCTGTAGCGCCACCAACTTGTATGCTGCGGTGTTGTACCCAAGGAAGATAGCGCGCTGTTCGTTTTCGCGAATAGCCATCAACACCCGGCCCGTCGGTGACAAGATAAATTGCCGTAGCAGTAGCATCATGACCACCATAAACACCAGGGCATAGTAGTAGAAGGTCACGCGGTCGCGCAGAAAAATAGGAATAGGAAATGTAAGGCCGTCCGCCCCATGGGTAACGCTGCGCCATGTTTCTGCTAGGTGTCTCACTATCTCTCCTAAGGCCAGTGTTATCATGGCGCAAGCAACTACACTGCCGCCGCGAAAAGCTATTTTTCCCATCAGGAAGGCTGCGGCCATGGAGTATAGTACGGCCCCCACAAAGGCTAGGAGCAGCATGGCTGGGCTGACACCGAAATTGGCAAAGACAATGCCCGCGATATAGGTGCCCCCGCCAAAAAACAGAGCATGCCCCAAATTGATGATGCCCGAATAACCTCGCAAGAGGTCGTAACTCATGCCAAATACGGACAAAACAAATATTCGCGTCAACAGAGTGACAATGACTAGGCCCACAAGCTGTGGCATGACGAGAAGCACTGCTGCCAACAGAGTGAGCGCTAGCGGTAGTAATAAATCAAGTTTACCTGAAGCCAACGCCTTGTAATTAGGGAGCTTAAACAGCGGACTGTTCATCGCGACTTGCCCTCCCAACCAAAGAGCCCTGTCGGCTTAAATACCAAAACTAACGCCATCAGTAGCACATTTACCACAACGGCCGCCGGAGGGAAAAACCAAGCCACTAGAGCCCCCGTAAGCCCTATGAACAGGCTCCCCATCGCTGTGCCCACGAAACTGCCCATGCCACCGATAACAACTACGATAAAGGCCAGCACTTGATTATCCATACCCATGCCAGACCAAACACTTCCTACCAGAGGCACATAGAGTGCACCACCTAGGGCTGCGAGAGCTGCCCCACCGGCGAAAACAAAAGAGAAATATTTGGCGATGTCAATTCCTAGGGCGCGCACCATTTCTGGTGATTGCACCCCGGCCCGCATCACCATACCAATGCGCGTGCGGTTGATGAGCAGGTGGATCCCTACGGCCACCGCCAAGCCGACGCCAATAAGAAAAAGACGATATTCAACTATCCGTATACCGAGAATAACCACCATCCCATCAAGCAGGGACGGCCTCAGTGCCGGTAAAGCGGTAGCGCCCCACAAGAGGCGCGCGAGATCTGTGAACACAATCATAAGCCCGAGAGTAATGAGAATCTGTGCCGTCACCCGTCCATATACTGGCCGGATAAAGAGCCTTTCAAATATAAGACCCATCAGCCCTCCAACGGCCACCGCGGCGAGCAGTCCCAACCAAAAACTGCCCGTTTGCGCAAACACCCACACGCTCGTGTAACCACCCCACAGAAACATGGTCCCGTGGGCAAAATTTAGGATCCCCATCATCCCTAAAATAATTGAGAGACCCGCCGCCATCAGAAAAATGAGGGCGGAATCAGCCAGGCCATTAATGAGCAAGATGAAAAAAGTGTCCATCGCTCTACCTCTCCCCCACGAAGGTCGTCGTTACGCTCCGACGCTCAAATACTTGTTCTGCATCTCCTCATCTAACTCTAACTCGCGAACGATACCACTTTTCACCGATTTGCCGCTATCTAGTATGTAGTAGCGATCCCCTACGGCACAGGCTAGGGCAAAATTCTGCTCGACGAGGATGAGCGTGCTGCGCTTTTTTACTTCTATAAGAGCCTCCGCTACTCTATCGACGATGATGGGCGCCAAGCCCTTGCTGGGCTCATCAATGAGTATAATCTTGTTATCATTGATGAGCGTTCTGGCGATTGCTAACATTTGTCTTTGACCACCACTCAAGTTAGCGGCAAAGCGGCGATAAGCGACCTTGAGATCCGGAAACAGATCTAATGCATAGGCCAGGCGACCCCTAGTTTCACTATCTCGTACATGCATGGCCAGCTGCAGGTTTTCTTCCACTGTCAACATATTAAAAACAACACAGTCCTCAGGCACATAGCCAAGACCATAGCGTGCAATGCGGTGCGTTGGCAGACCCGCCAGCGACGTTCCGCCCAGTTCAATCTTGCCCCCCTTTAGTGGCAATAGACCCATAATGGTGCGCAAGGTGGTTGTCTTGCCTGCCCCATTGCGCCCAAGTATCACCACTGCCTCACCCGCATATACCGCCAGTGAAACGCCCTGCACGATATGAAAAGGCCCTATAAAAGATGATACTTCCTCTAGGTTAAGCACCGGCCTCAACATACTTCCCCCCTCCTAGGTAAGAGGCGCGTACAGCAGCGTCTTGCGCTACCTGCTCCGGCTTACCGCTGGCAATGATAGACCCACTGGCCAGCACGATCACGCGGTCAGAAAGACTGCTCACCAGTTCCATTTTGTGCTCTATCAGTACCGTGGTCATGCCCTCCTTGCGTTTGATATTGGACAAAAGCTCGTACATGGCCGGCACATCCTCGAGCGCCATACCCGCAGTTGGCTCGTCAAGCAACAACACCTCTGGCTCTAGTGCCATGACCATCGCCAGCTCGAGTTTTCGCTGCTCGCTATGTGTCAAGTGGGCCGCCAAGTGCGCCCTTTTTTCCATGAGGCGCACATCAGCCAGCATGCGTTCGAGTGCATCATTAACGACCGCATAACTGTGAAAAGGCCTAAACAACTTGATTCCCACGCGAAAACGCGACTGTATCGCCAAGCGAATATTCTCCTGCACAGTCAGTGCCGGAAAGAGATTTGTCAATTGAAACGACCTGCCCAAGCCCATGCGAACACGTGCCACAGGCGATAGATGAGAAATATCGATGCCCTTAAGGAAAATCTGCCCACTACTCGGTCGCAGCAAGCCGCTAATCAGATTAAAGAGGGAGGTTTTGCCTGCCCCGTTCGGACCAATGACGGTGGTGAATTCTCCCTGCAGAATCTCTAGGCTGACTTTGTCAACCGCCTTATGACCCCCAAAAGCAAGTGTCAGATCTTTTGTCCACAGTACCGGGTTTGACACGGCAACTCCTCCCTCTTGACAGTTATGTTATCGTACGGCTCCTGCTGGCACAGTAACCGGTGGTGCTATGCGCCCGGCTTCAATTACGCGCACCAGGACAGGCACAGGGTGATCTACTCCTTCTACTCGCGTGAGTTCAATTTCAAAGAGTGGCTGCATCGCCTGGTGGTCCTCGCTTCTAAACCACCTGAGCCCCGTAGGTGTCTGGAATTCCATGCCCCGCATCGCATTTATTAGCGTGTCGGCATCAGTCACCCCGTTCGTCTTCTTCAAGGCCGTGACTATAGCGGAGGCGGCGGCCATACCGCCCGAGACAAAGATGTCCGGAGGTTGGTTATTGTGGTGCTTCTTATGTTCAGCTATCAGCCAGTCATTCATGGGGTTCGTTGGGGGTACGCTGTGGTAGTAAACTGTGAAGCCGCGCATCCCCACCATGTCGTTCATCAAGCGTAGGGCTGCTATTTCGGGGGCTCCCGTGACGATTTTGGTGCCAGCACCTTGTACATCAAGCTCCATAAGCTGCCGCCATGGGTTATTGGCGCCGGCCCACACCACGAAAAGATAATCTGGCTTGGCCTCTTTAATGCGCAAAATAAACGAAGTAAAATCGGTGGCCGTCGCCGGGGCAAATTCTTGCAGCACAACACTCGCGCCGCGCGCCATAGCTTGGGGCACAAAGGGTGTTACGGCGGCACGCCCAAAGGCGGTGTCTGGCGCAAAGGTGGCTATGCGCACTCCGGGACGCGATACAATGTCGGCCATGGCGGCAGCATCTTGCGCCGTGTTGCGTCCGCTACGAAACACATATCTGTTCCAGAATAGACCTGTGATAACATCCGCTGCGGCAGGTTCAACGACAATGACTCTTTTAAACTCTTGCGCCAGCGGTAAGACGGCCAAGGCGTCGGCAGAAGAAGTTGGGCCGACTAAGAGGTCGACCTTATCTTGCTCGAGCAGTTTGAGCGCTCTTTCGCGAGCCACATCGGGAACTGTGGTCGTGTCTTCCCAAATTACTTCGATCTTACGGCCCCCTACTTCCATCGTGCCGTCAGTGGCATACTTAAGCCCAAGCTCAAAACCACGGCGCATTTGCTGGCCGTAATCCTGTAGTGCACCACTAAGCGAGGCTAGTGCGCCGATCTTAATGGGTGGTTGCGCGGGTGTGGCTACCTCACGCGGGGCACAGCCTACTAGTGTTAATGCCAAAACGAGCCCAACTACTACTACACCAAGCAGTTTTCTCCTCAACAAATTCCCCTCCTTAATTTGTTTGTCGCTTACACCTCGAGAAACTACACCTGTTCCTAGTACACCTCCCTCTCCATTACACCGACAGAAGGAACCGACAAAATGGCGACAACGGGGACAGTTCTTTTTGTCGCAAATTACCGACAAAAAGAACTGTCCCCGTTGTCGCTGTCGGCGCGCACTCCTGCCTTAGGCGCGATGCCGTGATAGACAAAATCCATCAAAGCATCGAGATCCTCATTACTAACCTCTTTTTTCTCCCACAGAATCCAGCGCAGCCCCATAAACTCACCCATACCCATCAGGCAGTAGGCGACCGTAGAGGGGTCTATGGCGCGAATTTGTCCGGTCTCTATCGCTGCCTGTAACCCGGCAATATAGCCCTCGGCAATAGAACGGTAGTGTCGCTGGTAGAGCTCATTGTCCACGAATTCCGCTTCGCGGATGATGCGATACAGATTGCGGTTCTGTTTAGCATAGGCAAAGTAGGCCCTAAACCCTTCGCGCTCAATATCTAGCCGATTGTCTAAATCGGCAACTTTAGCTCGAATAGCCCGACGTACTTCGCGCGTTAGCTTATCAACTAGAGCACGATATATCTCTAGCTTGCTGGCAAAGTAAATGTAGAACGTCCCTTGGGCCACCCCTGCCCGCATGGTAATCTCAGCCACGGAAGTAGCATGATACCCCTTAGTACCAAACAACTCCATGGCCGCCTCAAGCAATTTTTGGCGGGTTAAATCTCCCTTGGTGAGCGTTTGTGACACATGACTCACCTCTCATATTTGATAATATTATTCTATTACTAATTGCGCGAAAAGTCAACTAGAGAGTCTATTAAAAAAGCCCCCCTACAAGGGGAGCTTTTGTGAATTAACGCTGACTATGGCTGTTTTTTGGCATTTTGCTCGTCTATGGCGGCGATAAGTAGCGGCACCACCTGATGCACGTCCCCCACTATGCCATAGTCGGCAACTTTGAAGATGGGCGCGGCTGGGTTCTTGTTGATGGCCACGATCACCTGGGAGCCTTGCATACCCGCAACATGCTGGATAGCACCCGAAATGCCGCAGGCAATGTAGAGCTTGGGGTGGACAGTTTTTCCGGTTTGGCCAACTTGATGCGCTGACGGGAGCAACCCGGCATCGACTGCCCCACGCGAGGCACCAACCACGCCGCCGAGTTTGGCCGCGAGCTTTTCGAGCAGAGCACGACCTTCCGCGCTCCCCATGCCGCGTCCACCAGAGACGACTATTTTGGCATCCTCGAGATTGACCACTTTGCCCGCTTCTTTGACAATCTCCCTGACGATGGTACGCACGGTGACTTCCTGGCTGTGGTAGCTCTCGCGCACTAACTGACCGCTCTTTTGGTAGTCAGGCGTGATCTTCTTCATGACGCCAGGGCGCACGGTTGCCATTTGTGGGCGGTGGGCTGGGCAAAGAATGGTAGCCATCAAATTTCCGCCAAAGGCAGGGCGCGTCTGTAGTAAAATGCGCTCTTCTAAGTCAACACTTAGCTCTGTGCAATCCGCGGTAAGCCCGGTAACAAGGCGTCCGGCCACACGCGGGGCGAGGTCGCGACCAATATTGGTGGCACCCATGAGAATAATCTCTGGCAGATGCTTCTTCACCAAGCTGACGAAGGCGGCTGTGTAAGTCTCGGTGCGATAAAGCTCAAGCTCTTTATCTTCTACGAGGTAGACTTTGTCCGCGCCATAAGCGAAAAGGTCTGGCGCCAAGTTAGAAACGTCGGCCCCAATGAGTACTGCTGAAAGTTCTACACCGAGAGCGCCGGCCAGTTTTTTGCCTTCGCCGAGCAATTCGTAGGCGATGTTTAGCATTTGTCCTTGGCGTTGCTCGGCAAAAACCCACACTCCCTGGTAGGACTGGGGAGTGCATTCCTCACAAGCCTGCTCTTCCTCGCGATAGATGGCCGTGACGGGGCAAATCTCTAGACATGCTCCACAGAGAGTGCACTGATCGTTAATGACCGCAATCCCCTTGACCATGTCAATGGCAGCAAAGGGACAGGCAGGCACACATAGGGTACACCCGACGCATTTATTCTTGTCAATAATAACAGCCATTGTCTTCCTCCTACAGCAACTGCTTGGCAGCAAGTTCTTGCACGAGCTGCTGCACAGCATCTTTGTGAGTACCAGTTAGAATTTTGCCGGTCCCTTTCACAGGAGGGGTGAAGGTGCGTTTGACTTGCGTAGGTGAGCCTTTTAGACCTATTTTGGCGGGGTCAGCACCTACGGCTTCTGCCGTCCACACCTGTACCTTCTTCTCGTCAAAGGCAGTGACGATACCAGAGGCTGAAGGAAAACGTGGCACATTGAGCTCCTTAAGGGTGGTTAGGAGTGCGGGCAGCTGGCATTCGACAACTTCATACCCATCTTCTAGCGCTCGCTCAACCACCACACACTTGTCGTCAAGCGATACTATGCGCCGCACATAGGTGACATGGGGAATATCAAGATGCTCGGCGAGCTCTGGTCCCACTTGCGCCGTATCACCATCGATAGCTTGACGCCCGCAAAAAATGAGAGAATACTCCCCTATCTTTTCTACGGCTTTGGCCAAGGCATAAGAAGTAGCCCAGGTGTCGGCGCCCGCAAAGGCGCGGTCACTAAGGAGGATGGCCTCTGTTGCCCCCATGGCCAAGGTTTCACGCAGGGCGTAATCGGCTTGTGCCGGCCCCATCGAAAGAGCCGTGACCTGACCGCCAACCCTAGAGGCAATGGATACTGCCTCTTCTAATGCATTCTTGTCTTCGGGGTTAATGATGGTCGGCAGCCCCTCACGAATGAGTGTGCCGGTTTTTGGGTCGAATTTTACCTCGGTAGTGTTTGGCACTTGCTTAATGCAGACAACAATTTTCATACCTTGTCCTCCGCCTACTTCAGGAGACTTGCTGAAATAACCATGCGTTGCACTTCAGAAGTCCCTTCGTATATTTCAGTGATTTTGGCATCGCGCATTAAGCGCTCCACTTTGTAATCCTTCATGTAGCCATAGCCACCATGTATTTGGATGGCCTTGACTGTATGCTTCATAGCAGTCTCGGAGGCGTATAGTTTGGCCATCGCCGCTTCCTTGCTAAAGGGCTTGCGCATATCCTTCAGCCAGGCTGCGCGGTAAACCAGCAGGCGCGCTGCTTCTATCTCTGTTCCCATATCGGCAATCATCCACTGTATCGCCTGGAAAGTGCCAATGGGTTTAGCGAACTGCTGACGCTCCTTAGCATAGCGCAGACTCTCATCTAGGGCAGCCTGAGCTATACCTAAGGCCTGTGCCGCGATGCCAATTCTTCCGCCATCTAGGGTCTGCATAGCTATCTTGAAACCATCGCCCTCCTTGCCGAGCAAGTTGGTAGCGGGGATGCGACAATCCTCAAAGATGAGCTCGGTCGTGCTAGAAGCGCGAATACCGAGCTTGTTCTCCTGCGGGCCAAAGGTAAATCCGGGGGTGCCCTTTTCCACCACGAAGGCACTAATGCCCTTCAGGCCCTTGCTCCTGTCGGTCATGGCGAATACGATGTAGATGTCGGCTACTTCGCCATTGGTAATAAAGATTTTTGAACCATTTAAGATGTACTCCCCACCATCCAAAAGGGCAGTGGTCTGTTGCCCGGCCGCATCTGTGCCGGCATTCGGTTCTGTCAGAGCAAAGGCGCCTAACTTCTCGCCCTTAGCTTGCGGCACGAGAAAGCGCGTCTTTTGCTCGGGCGTGCCGAATTGGTAGATAGGGTGCGCACCAAGCGAAACGTGGGCCGACAGTATCACTCCCGTTGCGGCACAAGCCCGCGAAACCTCTTCCACGGCCATCGTGTAGGCCAAGTTGTCTGCGCCAGCACCACCGACTTCACGCGGGAAAGGGAGCCCCAAGAAACCAAGGGCAGCCATTTTCTTTACCGTTAGCCAGGGAAACTCGCCGCTCTCATCTATTTCTGCAGCAAGTGGGGCCACTTCTTGCATGGCAAAATCCTGAAAGAGCGTCCTGAACATTTCATGCTTCTTGCTTAGGGCAAAATCCATGTCTTCATCACTCCATGTAGCTATTCTCGCAGTATTTGTGCGACATTTCACTTACGATGTTAATATTTTCACTATTGTTTCTGAAAAAAGGAATGTACTAGCCGCGCTTAGGATACATCACGAGGGCCTCGCCCTCAACCACCATTCCAGCTTGCTCAGTGCGTCCGGTTGTCTTTAAGCGAGCGCGACGCTTCTCTGTATCTATTTCTAGTACTTCCACTTCGACTACTACGGTCTCGCCAATACGAACGGGCGCTAAGAATTTGAGCGACTGACTGAGGTAGATTGTCCCTTCCCCTGGGAGTTGTGTTCCTAGTACGGCGGATATAAAGCCAGCAGTCATCATGCCATGCGCAATTCGCCCCTTAAAACGAGTGTTCTTGGCATATTCTTCGTCCATATGAATGGGACTAAAGTCACCACTGAGCTCTGCAAAGAACGCGATATCTTGCTCTGTGATGAGCCTCTCCTTACGTGCGACTGAACCGACCGAAAACTCTACCACTGCAAACCCTCCCCCATGTTTCTTGTGACGCCTGCTAACACAGCCCTAGTATACCACACTGCCTTGACTACCTGCCCCTCCTTCCGAAATGCCTACTAAAAAGTCTACACTCTAAATCTAGAGGTTAGTGCAAAAAATAACAAGCAGGAATTTCTCCTCTAGCATTGCACCTGCCCCATGAACCAATTGTCAGACTGTCCGCATCGGCAAACAAAGCTGTCACTAGACGGCCTGTTGCTGTAGGTCAAGACAGACAAGTAGCCGTGCGGAACGCGCTATTGTGTCTATTTTCACAAGTCGCCTCTAGGCTTGTTACTGTTTTCGCATCATTCACCCAATTCTAAAACGGCTTGGTGCGCTTAACAGTATGCTACAATATTGTAGCTATCGTGGCAAGGACGGAGTTGACATACATTGCCCACATCAGAGAAATCTACCGCCACTCCACGCTCCCAAGCACTGTTGCTGCTGGCTGTTACGGCTGTCATGTGGAGCCTCGGGGGACTACTCATCAAGTCCATTGACCTTAATCCTCTCGCTGTCACCGGTGTGCGTAGCGCTATTGCCGCCCTGGTGATCCTGGCCTTCGTGCCCAGACCCAAGTTCACATGGTCTAAGAGGCAGGTAGGCGCGGCAGTTGCCTACGCAGCCACGGCCATATTCTTTGTCGCAGCTAATCGCTTTACTACTGCTACTAATGCCATTATGTTGATGTTTACCGCGCCTATATATGTCGCCTTGCTCTCGCAACGTTTTCTAAAAGAGAAAACTACCTCCACCGACTTGGTGGTGATTTGCACCACGCTCGGCGGCATGACCTTGTTCTTTCTTGACTACCTCGGGCCCTCTGGCGTTTTCGGCAATGTACTGGCCATGCTCGGTGGCATCGCTTTCGCCGGCTTTACCATCCTCATGCGCTTACAGAAAGATGGCTCCCCTCTCGAGTCCGTACTGCTGGGTAATGTCATCACGGCACTTATTGGCATTCCTTTCCTCGTGGGTAGGATGCCTAGCGCACCAGACTGGCCTCCCCTCTTGCTTCTCGGGGTAGTGCAGCTTGGTCTGCCCTATGTTCTCTACTCGCGCGCCATCAAGCATGTCAGCGCCCTAGACGCCATACTGGTTCCCGTACTGGAGCCTCTGCTGAGCCCAATGTGGGTATTCTTAATGCTAGGGGAAACGCCTGGCAGCTGGGCTGCCGTAGGTGCCATGGTTATCCTCGTTTCCGCAACTTTCCGCTACCTAGGACCCCTTCTTAAAGGGCGCACAATTTTTGAGCGCACCTCCTCCCCTCTAAGCAGTGTGAGTAGCGCCAAACTGCGACGCTAAAGAGACACAAGCTTAGGCTGCGCCGCGAGCTTACAATTCAGCTTTCCTGACTGAGCGCATGTTACAATGTGGTATTAGACGCAGGGGAGATGGTATCCTAGTGAAAACAGTAGTAAGTAGACCCCGTGAAAAACGCACCCTCGCTCTCATCATGTTAGCCGCTACGGCTATTATGTGGAGCCTGGGTGGTTTGCTTATTAAATCGGTCGATATGCACCCCCTTGCGATTTCCGGCACGAGGAGTGCCATCGCCGCAGTAGTGATATGGCTGTATTTACGAAGACCCAAGTTCACATGGTCTAAAACTCAACTGGCTACAGCCCTAGCCTATGCCGCGACAGTCATGCTCTTTGTCGCCGCGAACCGCCTAACTACAGCTACTAATGCCATCATGCTGCAATTTACCGCGCCTATTTATGTAGCCTTCCTCGCGCATCACTTTCTCAAGGAAAGAACGACGTGCTTTGACTGGCTAGTTATTCTCGCGACCTTAGGTGGCATGGCTCTGTTCTTTCTTGAGTATCTCGGTCCCTCCGGCTTGCTCGGCAATGTGTTCGCGGTGCAGAGCGGCATCAGCTTTGCCGTCTTTACCGTACTCATGCGCCTGCAAAAGGACGGCTCACCCTTAGAGTCCGTGCTACTAGGCAATATACTCAGCGCGCTGATCGGCCTGCCGTTCCTTGTGGGCGCGCCACCCATTGCCGCCGACTACCTTCCCCTAATCATTCTAGGTGTGGTGCAACTCGGCATTCCCTACATCCTCTATTCACACGCCATTAAACATGTCGGCGCCCTTGACGCCATCTTGGTTCCCGTGCTTGAGCCGCTCCTTAATCCCCTCTGGGTCTTTCTCATGCTTGGCGAAACCCCGGGAACCTGGTCGCTCCTAGGCGCGCTAGTAGTGATTACTTCGGTAACTATGCGCTACTTGGTCAGCCATATCAAACGCTAGCCTTTCCCACCGGAACTATGCTTTGGCGGAAGCGGCCGCCGCAGCAGGTTTAACGCGAAAGATGTCGAATATGCTTGTTATCAGCAACTAGGGAGGACAGATTCTTGATAGAATTTAGAGACGTCACTAAAATTTATAGCAGCAGCAAGACGCCAGCACTACAAAATGTTTCGTTCCAGATAGAGCGCGGCGAATTTGTTTTTTTGGTGGGGCCAAGCGGCGCGGGCAAGAGCACCATGCTGCGTCTCCTCTTCCGCGAATATGCTCCTACCTCGGGACAGGTAGGTTTTCTCGGCCGCGATACCGCCAAGTTCACGCCTAGGGAGCTGCTCCGCTATCGTCGCCGCATCGGCATGGTTTTTCAAGACTTCCGCCTGCTAAAACAGAAGACGGTGTATGAGAATGTGGCTTTCGCCTTGGAGGTAGTCGGACGCGGAGCCCAAGAGATTCGCCAAGCGGTGCCCGCGGCGCTAGCTGAGGTCGGTTTAGCCGACAAGGGCGGCAAGTTCCCCGGCGAGCTTTCCGGCGGGGAGCAGCAGCGCGTAGGCATTGCCCGCGCCCTGGTAAGAAAGCCGACACTTATTATCGCTGATGAACCGACCGGCAATGTCGACCCCGATAATGCCTGGCAGCTCATGGAGCTATTTTCGCAAATCAGCCGTACCGGCACCACGGTGCTGATTGCTACGCATGCCTCAGAGATTGTCGACCGCATGCGCAAGCGAGTTATCGCCCTCGAAAATGGGTGCTTGGTGAGGGACGCGAAGCGGGGGGCATACACCTATGAATCTTAATGCTTTAACCTACTGCCTGCGCCAGGGCCTTGTTTCTCTGCGCCGCAACATCTGGCTCGCCCTGGTTACGTCAAGCATGATTGCCGTTTCTTTAGCCATACTAGGCGGCTTTCTCTTGCTCTCGCTCAATGTGGGACAAATCATGCGCAATGTCGACGCCAATGTGGAGATCGCTGTTTTCTTAACGGATAAGGCCGACCGGGCCAAAGTAGAGTCTGCACTGACAAATCTAGAGGGCGTAAAGAGCCTCTCCTTTGTCTCGCGGGAGCAAGGCCTCGCGGAATTTGGCCAATCCTTTGGGGACCAAGGTCTTTTTGCTGTGCTTGAGGGCGAGCACAATCCATTACCGAATATGTTTCGCGTAAGGGCAGAGCAGGCCGTCTTAGTACCTAACCTGGCTGCCTCCATGCAGGGAATCCCGGGGGTAGATGTAGTCGACTACGGCGAAGACATGGTGGCCCAACTGCTCAGCGTCACTAGTTGGCTGAACTCAATGTTCTTGGTCGTTAGCTTGTTCTTAGGGCTAGGGGCAGTTCTCCTCATCGTGACTATCATCAAACTATCGGTCATGGCGCGCCAAGAAGAAATAGGCGTCATGAAGTTTCTCGGTGCGAGCGATAGCTTTATCCGCCTACCTTTTATTCTCGAAGGGGCGTCTATGGGTGCGGTAGGCGCGCTCACGGCTACCTTAGGCCTTGCCTTCGCCTACAATCGCTTAGCCGCCAGTCTGCAAAATGGCGCACTGACTTTTCTCCTGCAGCCCATAACGGCGCGCGAGGAACTGTGGCCCATCTTCTTTGCTCTGCTCGTTATCGGTTTTTTAATTGGTGGAGTGGGGAGTATATTGTCTGTGCGTAAGTTCTTGCGGGCATGACAGGGAGAGTGAATTAGCATGCGACGATTGCTTACGGCTTTGACCCTAGTAGCGCTTGTCTTTCTAACTCTGACCGCAGAATACGCCCCTCGCGCCTTGGGAAGCCCCAGCTCTCCGCGCCAGAGAGTAGAACAGACGGAAAAAGAAGTTCGCGAGCTCGAAAAGGTTCTTAAGGCACTTGAGACTTCTATCAACGCGCGCACGGAGCGTATGACCGCTATCGAAAAAGACTTGAAAGAAACAGAAGCACGGTTAAGAGATGTGACCCGCACCCTAGCAGTCTCGCAAAGGCGTATGCAGACTATTACGCAGTCTTTCGCTCTGCGGGTGCGTAGCGCCTACATGACCGGGGGTGCGTCCTACCTCGAAGCCTTACTTAATGCCGACAGTTTTGGCGACCTCATTGTGCGCCTTGCCTACCTGCGCCGCATACTGACTCGTGACACTGAGCTTATTCGCTCGGTGCAAGAAGAGCAGCGGCAAGTTCGCGCCATGGCGGAAACGCTTAGTGCGGAGCAAAGTCGCTTGCGCGGGCTCATCGACCAGCGCGATGCCGAGTACCGCAACTTGCTTGACCAGCGCCGCGAACAGACGCGGGTGCTTGCGGCGGCCAGAACACGTCTCGCCGCAGATCTGGCACTTATTACGCCTCGTGCAGAACGCCGCCCCGTGTATGCGGTTGTCATTGATAACATCGCGCAAGCAAGACCACAGCACGGCTTGGCCCAAGCAACTACTATTTACGAGTACGAAGTCGAGGGGAGAATAACCCGCTACTTGGCTCTCTTCGCCACTTTTCCCACACGCGTGGGCCCTATTCGCAGCGCACGGTCTCATAGTGCCATGCTCGCCCTAGAAAATGGTGCGCATTTCATCTACTCTAGTGGCGGTGTCGATGTACTAGACTTGCTACGCGGCTTAAATGTACGCGGTACAGACGCTTTACGCACTAACAACCCCGCCTTTTCTCGCGATAATACACGCCGCGCTCCACACAACTTATTTGTTAACCTAGCGACGCTAGGGCTTGTCGAACAGTCTAGCGAGGTAAGTATAAGGCCAGCCTATCTCTCCGCGCAGGGCACGGCTACTACCGAAGTGACTATTGAATACACCCCCACCCATCGCATAACGTATGTGTACGTGCCTGCCTCAGGCGCCTTTCGGCGATATATCAATGGTGCAGTTCATCGCGACGCCGCTGGCACTGTAATTATGGCGCGAAACATTATCGTCCAGCGTGTTCCGCATAGCACCGATCTCCTGGGCAGACCCACCCCCAACCTAGTAGGCGAGGGCACCATGGACTTTTACGCCCTGGGGCAGCATTTTACAGGCACCTGGAAAAAAGAAAACGCCGCTTCCCCAACCCGCTTCTACTTCGCAGACGGTCGAGAAATCGAGCGTATTTATGGCCAGACTTGGGTGCAAATTGTGCGCACGAGGTAGCTTTGTTTAGAGCCTGGTGCAAGCTAGCGAGGCTCGAGTGTAATAATGGCCACCTCAGGTCGTGCCAGAAAGCGCAGAGGTAAGATTACCCACCCTATACCCCGAGAAATGTATAGCCACCCCGTGCCTTCCCACGACAAACCCTCTATATAGTCGCGCGGGAAGAGGCGACGCGAGCCGTTAGTGATAGCGCCCACTAACGGCAATTTTACTTGCCCACCATGCGTGTGCCCACATAGGGTGAGCGCCACCCGTCGTAGTATGGCGCGCTCCTCGCGAAAGCGCCCTGCCTTGGCGAAAGCCTCAAAGTAGGAAGGCGAGTGCGCCAAGAGCAAGCACACCTCGTTAGGTGACTCCGGCGGCATGGCCTGTGCTAAGTTGCCGCGGCCGCTAAAGGGGTCGCGCACGCCGACGACATACACACGCGCCGCCTGCCGCTGCAAAACAACATGCGCATCATCTAGCACAGTGACACCCACGCCCTTAAGTTCCGCGGCGACCTCGTCCCAACCCGCATCATGGTCATGATTGCCGCTGACCGCATAAATAGGCATCTCTGTCGACAAGGCCCCCAAGAAGGGCAAGAAAGCCTTTATTTCTTGAACCCTATGCGTGACAAAGTCGCCCGAAATAGTGACGAAATCAACTTGGGCCTCGCGAATTGCGCGCGCTAGCGTACCATCTGGAGATAGCGCTCGTCCGTGCAAATCAGAGATATGGGCTATCTTTAGCCCTGCAAACTCGTGCGGCAAACCCTCCACGGGTATAGTCAACTTTTTCACCTGTAGGGAGAGCGAGTACCACCACAAACCGAGAACAAGTAAGACGCCAACTAAGAGCGCTGTCAATTGCACGCGACTTACTCCTCCTTCATCGCACTTTTTCGGGGTTCCCTTCATTTTCTATGTAGTGGTTGAGCTCGGCATGCCAGGCATCCGGCTCAGAGGTGCCTATTTCTGTACTTTCCCCAAACAAAAGGTCTACAATGTAGCGCGGAGTCTTGCCCCCAATGTGCATCGACTTTATGCAAGAGACGCAGTAGACGACTACTTCTGGCACTGGCATGGCCTCGGCACGCCTACGCATGCGTTCTTTCACCTCATCGACCGGCAAGACGCCATAGAAGCTATCGCCGCAGCACACTGCGGTAGCACGCGATGAATCGGTTTCCCTGACAGATATATTCATGCGTTCTAGGAGACGCCGTATGGCGATATGAACGCGATCCTCGGTGCGTGTGGGACAGGCATCTTGCACAGTCATCATCTGACCGCCATAGTCAGGAAAGGGGAAAGTGTCGTCCTCTGCCAGCACCTCCCACAGCGAAATGGTAGTTAAACCTGCGTACTGCGCGCGAAAGCGGCGGTCGCAGCCAGCACAAGTATTTACTAGCTGCGACCCCTCGGGTAAGGGGGGAGCATGCCGGCAACACGCGGTATATAGAGGTATGTCGTCCCCTCCCCTCTGCAAAAAGGTGTGTACCTTCTTAGCTAAGGCAGGCTTGTAGACCATGAGGGCGCAACCAGGAGCATAAACTTTTTTCATAGTAACCTCCGCTATCTTCTCAGTAATACCACCGTAACGCCGGCATTGCCAGCTATGCTGGCTTCGCAGCTGGCCAGATCGCTACAGATGCCGACAAATTCCCGCTTCTTAAGCGACCACTCGTCGCCACCCACAAAGTCGCGCACGACGCCGCACAGACTAGTCTCGCGCAGACTTTTCTTGACGGCACTCTTGATGGCACCACCCGTGCCCGATGAACCATAGCCATGGATAACAATCACGGCTCGGTATCCCATGCGCTTGTAAGTAAGCAAGGCATTGATCAGCGTTCTGATGGCCTCTGCCACTAGCGGCTGCCCTGCCTCTAAGTTTAGCTCGATAACTTTTCCTTTTGGTAGTCCATTACTTCTCACTTCTCCATCAAGACACCCTTCTGCAACGCTGTCTCGGACATAGCTACACGGCCCTCAAACTGCAGACCGCGCACCCACAGCGCAGTTACAAACAATAGTACACCGGTAAAAATAAATACGCCCTGAATTGAGAAGGCCTCGCCAATGGCTCCTCCCACCATCGGGCCTAGGAAAAAGCCAAACTGGGCGAAACTCGAGCTAAAGCCAAAGGCGCGACCGCGAAAATCTGCCGTCACGGACTTAGCGATCAAAGAATGGCAGGCTGGCATTAGTGCGGCTATAAAGAGACCGTAGGCAAACCTATATAGCCCGAGAGACCAGAGATCACGGGCGAAGATGTGCAGCAGTGCCAGTATGCCGCCACCCACAAGCCCTGCCGTAAGGACAAAACGAAAACCGCGTTTTTCGCCTACACTTCCCCAGCGGGGCGCAGCAATAACTGTCGCAATTCCCACGAGAGAGAAGATGGCCCCGGTAGCGAGTTCGCCGCTTCCGCCCCCACCAACTTCCTGCACAAAGAGGGGTAGCACCGGCTGCAAGAACGAGGCTGCGGCTTGGAACAACAAGACAACCAGCAGCATGCTGAGCAAAAAGCGGTGCGAAAAAGTGAACTTAAGGTCGCGCCACAAATCTGTCTTCATTTGTGCCTTGCCAACCACCGTCTCACGCACACCCCATACAACTATGGCTGAGGCCGCCAAGAGCATCACGCCCGCCCAGAGCAAAGTGTACTTGATGCCCAAAAAGTGACTGGTGACCCCACCAATCAAGGGCCCCATTATGGCCCCTAGGGCTCCTCCCGTCTGGAGAAAGCCGAGGGCTGAGCCTAGCTTTTCGTCTGGAGTGTTGCAAGCCACTAAGGCTGTGGAGGCCGGAATAAAACCGCTCACCAGTCCATTCAATAATCGCAAGACGATTACCTGCCACAATGAAGTGGCATAGGCCATAACTACGTAAATGACGGCCATGCCCAGGCCAGCGCGCACAATCATAACCTTGCGGCCATGTTTATCGGCTAAGGCCCCCCACACCGGAGCCATAAAACTACTCATTAAGAAACTCGCCGAAATGGCGATGCCTGTCCATAGTTTAAGATTGTGCCCGACACCAACTTCACGCAAAATGTTCGGCATAAATGGACTGACGATGGAAAAACTCATGCCCGCCACAAAGGTACCCACCCACAAGACGAATAGATTTTTGCGCCACTGCTCCACGCACCCTACGCCTCCCTGCTCTCTGCTGTCTTCAGCTATTGGTTGCCCTGTTGCGGCTGAATTACAAGACAGCGCTTTCGTGTCAAAGTGCTCCGCACTTCTTCTATATACGAAATTATAACAGAAACAAGTAGACCGCGACAGTAGCATCTGGCTACAGCGCGGCCTACTTTTCTTTGTCTAAGCCTCTTCGGGCTCGTGACCATTTCGCCTGCGCAAAGTAACCAAGTCGTAGGCGATGGGAATGATGTAGAGCGTCAAGATGGTGGAGACTGTGAGCCCCCCAATGACCGCAATACCCAGGGGCTGCTGCATTTCGGCACCAGAACCAGGCATAACGGCTAGGGGCACCAGCGCCAGTACCGTTGTGGCGGTTGTCATAAGAATCGGCCTTAGACGCACACCGGCCGCCTCTACAATAGCCTCTTCCACTCCCTTACCCCGCTCACGCAACTGATTGATGTAGTCAACAAGCACGATGGCATTATTGACCACGATGCCGGCCAGGACGATAATGCCCATAACTGAGGGCACGCTGAGCGTAGTTCCAGTAAAGAACAAGGCAAGTAGCACCCCAATGATCGCTAAGGGCAGGCTGAACATCACGATAAGTGGGTACAGCAAGGACTCAAATTGTGCGGCCATGACCATGTACACCAATACTATGGCCAGCACCAACGCTAGAGTCAAGCCATCAAAGGCCTCTCTCATTTCAGACATTTCGCCGGCAATTTCGTAACTGTAGTCATCAGGCAGCGAGAGTGTCTGCAGTTTTTGCTCTACATCGCGCGACACGCTTTGTAGGTCGCGCTCGGCAATGCTAGCAGAAATTGACACTACTCTTTGGTTGTTCAGACGTCTAATAGCCGCCGGGCCAACGCCGGGCTCTACACTGGCGACGTCTTTGAGTCTGACAATACGGCCCTGTGGAGCTGCCACCATAAGATTTTCGAGGGCACTTAGATTTTGGCGAGCCGCTTCGGTTAGCCTAACGGTGACATCAATCTCTCGCCCCTCACGCGAAACACGGGCCACCGTCTCTCCTTGGAAAGCAGTGCGCACCGCACTAGCTACAGCCATGGGCGAGACACCTAGCTCGGCCGCTTCTGTCCTCTTGACCCGAATGACGAATTCAGAGGCACCCACCCCCATATTGTCCGTCACTTCGGTGATGCCCTCCACTTCGGCTAAGGCGTTCTTAATCTCGTCCGCATGTAGGCGCAGACCCTCAAGACTCGGGCCAGAAAGATTGACTTGCACTGGCGAACCCGTGCCAAACATGCCCCCACCCATGCCGGCCACGCTATCGGCAACCACTGTGGCCCCGGCAAAAGTGGCATACTGCTCATTAAGGTCTGCGGCTAAGTCTGCCCCGCTTTGCCCGGGGTGCAGCACCACAGTCATGGTGGCCCTATTACGCCTTGCGCTACCGCCACCCATGATGGGGCCACGAGTTCCCGTCACCCCGATAGACGTGGCCACTGACAAAACTTCGCCCCGGGCTATAAGCTCTGCTTCAATTTCTCGAGCCACCCTGTCTGTCTCCGCGAACGCACTGCCACTTGGCAGGGTCACGGTTACGCGTAGTTCCCCTTGATCCATAGGGGGGATAAACTCACCTCCAAGGTGAGGAAAAGTCAGCAAGCTACCTCCCAAGAGAACGAGAGTGACCAACATGACCAGCGGCTTCCTCTGTAACGCCCACCTTAGGCTGCGCTGGTAAGGGGAATAACGCGCTTGGCGTTCCGTACTAATTTTGGGACGGGCTCGAAGCAAGGTGGCTGCCAGCATGGGCACCACTAAGAGCGCTACCGCCAAACTGGCTATTAGCGAGAAACTAACGGTCAAAGCGAGCTCTCTAAACATCAGCCCCGTAATGCCCCCGACAAAGGCTACGGGCAAGAAGACGGCCACTGTCGTCAGCGTAGACGCAGATATGGCCATGGCCACCTCTTCAGCCCCCCGCCGCGCCGCGAGCAAACTGTCGACGCCCTCCTCTTGCAGACGAAAGATGTTCTCGAGCACGACGATAGAGTTATCAACGAGCATCCCTATGCCTAGCGCTAGCCCCATAAGAGTCATGAGGTTGAGTGTCAGGTTGCCAAAGTAGATAAGCACAAAGGTCGCCACCACCGATATTGGTACTGCCAAGGCGATAATAAGAGTAGTGGTAATGCTCTTTAAGAAGACGAATAACACCAGCACGGCAATGATGCCACCGTACAGGGCATTTGTGCCGACTGAGCCAATGGCCTGCTCGATAAAGCGCGACTGATCCTGGGTCGCAACTATAGCCAAGTCCGGATAATCAGTCCGCATCATATCTAGCTCAGCTTTGACTAGGTTCGCTACTAGGACTGTATTAGCGCCAGACTCTTTTTGCATGCGCAGCGACACCGCTGGCAAAGAATTTAAGCGCATAACTGACTGAGCAAAGGGGTTAGCCAGAGCCACTGTAGCGACCTGCTTTAAGAGCACCGGCTCGAGGCTGGTTGTAAACTGCGGCTCCATTAAGGCAGGGGGTAGATTTACACCCGCCGGCAAAGGCAGGCGCACAGCCACGGGGGCTGGCGTGCGTATAGTTCGCATACCCACGACTAAATTCTCTACTTCGGTCAAAGAAACTAGTTGCCCGACACTCCTAATTAACACTTCTTCGCCCTCGATGTTAAGGACACCGCCAGGCATACTCATGCTCGCGGTGCGCAAGCTGCCGGTAATCTGGGCGAGAGTTATACCTAGGGCCTCGCTCCTCGCGGGGTCGACACTGACTTCGATGACCGACTGCTGGCCCCCGACCACCGTCACTGAGGCCACGCCAGGCAGCCTTTCGATACGAGCGGCTAGAGTGCGGTCGGCCAAGTCGCGTAATTCGGCCGAAGTTAGTTTGTCCGAACCGATGTCCGTCACCATGATGGGCATCATCGCGGGGTCAAACTTAAGGACGGTGGGCGTGCCGACTTCGGCGGGGAAGAATCGCTTGGCTAAATCGACTTTTTCACGCATCTCTAGCGTGGCAAAATCCATATTAGTTCCCCAGTTAAAAGAAATGGTGATGACCGCTTGCCCTTCGGAGGATGTCGACTCTACCTCGCGCATATTGCTCACCGTGGCGAGAGTGGCCTCTAGGGGCCGCGTGACCAGGGCTTCAATTTCTTGCGGAGCGGCCCCAGGGAAGGTGACCACAACCGCGGCCATGGGAAACTCCATGTTGGGGAGCAGGTCGACGGGGGTGCGCGTGTAAGACATCACCCCAAGGACGAGAGTAACTAAGACCATCATCAACACGGTAATGCGTTTTTTGGTGGCAAAAGCGGGGATAGACAATTATATTCCTCCTGACTTAACAATGCCGCTGGTTACTAACTTGGTCAGTGTAGCGATTACCGAGTCGAGATCGGCAACCGGATCCGCCTTGTCAAAGGCAAAAATAGAATGATTGATGCTGCCGGCAATGGCTCGCGCCATGATCGCAGCGTCAAACTCTGCCAACACACCTAACGCTTGCCCGCGCTCAAGTATACCGTGGACAAAAGTGAAGTACTGCTGATAACTAGCCATCAGCTCCTGGCTAAACTCCTTGGGGAGAGTCACCAAGTCGGACTGGCTCATCAGCACTTTAGCAAAACCGATATGTCGATATGTCTGTGTGGCATGCTCTTTGATAAGAGCTTCAATTTGTTTTACCGGGGATACCTCACTATCCACTTTCTCTTTGATGGCTGCCCCCATTCCCTCAATGCCTCGGCGAAAAAGAGCAGCTAGGAGGCTATCTTTACTGCGAAAGTAAAGATACACCGTACCCTTGGCCACACCTGCCCTCTCGGCAATTTCTTCAATAGAAGCTTCGTGACAACCTTTTTCTGTGACCACTTCTAGTGCCGCCTGGAGAATAAGCTCTTGCTTGCCCATGCGCCCTCCTTATGACTGACTGGTCAGTCATAACTATTCTAAGCGGAGTCAAAACGAAAGTCAATTTACGAGAGGAATATCTGACCTAGCGGCGAATCTAACCATAGTTTCTTAAATACGGGAGGTGGCTTATGCGAAGACAAGATGTAGTTGTCGATGATTTTCATGGTACGAAGGTAAGAGACCCCTATCGTTATCTGGAGGACGAAAAAGACCCCGCCACTCTAAGCTTTATTGCCGAACATGCGGCTCGTGCCGCGGACTTTTTGTCGGCCCTTCCTAGCCGGGAGGAAATCAAAAAAAGGCTCACCGAGCTATGGGACTACCCCAAGCACGGTGCGCCAAGAAAAGTGGCAGACAAGTATTACTATCTGAAGAACGATGGTCTGCAAAACCAAGCCGTATTCTACCGGCTAGACACCTTAGGTGGCACACCAGAAATAATCCTCGACCCCAACACTTTAAGCAGCGATGGCACTGTTGCCCTCGCGACCACTTCCGTCTCTCGTGACGGCAAGCTTCTGGCGTATGCCTGCTCGTCCAGCGGCAGCGACTGGCAAGAAGTGCGCGTCAAGGATTTAGAAAGTGGCCAGACCTACGCTGATGTACTGCACCACGTCAAATATACCAGTCTATCGTGGCTGCCTGATAGTAGCGGCTTCTTTTACAGCCGTTTTCCTGACCCTGCAACCGTACCGCCAGAGGAGCAAAGCTACCACAGCAAAATATACTTTCATCGAGTAGGTACGGATCAGCTCTGCGATGAGCTGATTTACGAACGTCCTGACGCCAAGGAACTAGGCTTCGCGGCACAGGTGTCTGAAGACGGTGCTTACCTATACATCTATGTGTGGCATGGCACGGACCCCGAAAACAGATTCTACTACCAGAGCCTCGCCCCACGGGGCGAAACTGTCCGCCTCCTCGATGACGCCGATGCCAGCTACGAAGTACTAGGCAATGATGGCCATATGTTTTACTTTTTGACCAACCTTGAGGCCCCACATGGCAGGGTCATTGCCATAGATATTTTGCGCCCTGAACGAGCCAACTGGAAAGAAATCATTGCCGCGACAGGCGACACCATCGCCGACGCCAAGTTCTACAACCGCAAATTTGTCGTGACCTACCTCACTCACGCGCATCACCAAGTTGCAATATATAGCCAAAGCGGCCGGCGCGAAAGGGGCATCGAACTCCCCACCCTAGGCTCGCTCATCAGCACTACAGGGCAGATGAAGGATAGCGAAATGTTCCTTAGTTTTACTTCTTTTCTGTTTCCCACCACTGTCTATCGCTATGATTTTACCGACCATACTCTCTCCCCCCTGTGGGCGGGAAACGTAAAATTCGACCCCACGGACTATGAAACCAAGCAAGAGTTTTGTATCTCGCCGGACGGCACGCGTATTCCGCTCTTTATCACTCACAAGAAGGGGCTGGCGCGTTCTCATCAGACACCCACCCTTCTCTACGGCTATGGCGGCTTCAATGTCAACATGACCCCCTTCTTTTCCGTCGACAACCTCGTCTGGATGGAGCGCGGCGGGGTCTATGCCCTAGCTGTTCTCCGCGGCGGAGGCGAGTACGGCGAAAACTGGCACCGTGCTGGCATGTTGGCTAAGAAGCAGAATGTCTTTGACGATTTTCATGCCGCGGCAAGGCACCTTGTAAGCGCTGGGTATACCTCGCCTCGCCACCTCGCCATTATGGGGGGTAGCAATGGCGGCCTGCTGGTAGCTGCCTGCATGCTGCAGCGGCCCGAGCTATATGGCGCAGTTATCTGCCAGGTGCCGGTCATAGATATGTTACGCTACCATAAATTTACCGTCGGTCGCTACTGGGTAGGCGAGTACGGCAACGCCGAAGCAAGCGAGGAGCACTTTAAATTCATGCATGCCTACTCGCCACTGCACAATGTAAAGTCTGGCGTGGACTACCCGCCCACCCTCATTATGACCGCCGACACCGACGACCGCGTGGTGCCAGCCCATGCTTTTAAGTTCATGGCCACCCTAGAAGAGCACTACCAAGGCCAGAACCCTCTGCTTTTACGCATAGAAATAAAGGCCGGCCATGGAGCTGGCAAGCCTACCGCAAAAATTATTGATGAAGATGCCGATATCTATGCCTTTCTAACCGCTACCATCTGCTAAAGTACAGTCACTTAGGCGAGAGTCTCGGTGCGCGACCCCACAGAGACAAAATCGCGCAGAAAACCTGGCCGAGGGTTCGCCAGCACCACACTCGGTGGGCCGTCAGCTATGATACGGCCATCATTCATGACCAACAGGCGATCGGCGAGATGAGCGACCTCACTGTAAGAGTGAGTCACCAACACGCCGGTCGTCCTGCTTTCTGTCAGCCAACCACGCAAATGACGCAGGATGTAGGCTTGCGACTCCACGTCGAGGCCAGAAAATGGTTCGTCAAGAAATAGTATTTGTGGGCTAGTGATTAGTGCGCGCGCCAAACTCACCCTTGCTCCTTCGCCGCCGCTCAGCGTCTGTGGGAGACGTGCGGCCAGGTTTTCTGCCTGCACGAGGGAGAGCCACTTGCGCGCGGCAATTTCAGCCTCACCGCGCCCCATACCCCTAAGGAGCAAAGGAAGGGCGACATTGTAGAGCACATCTCCCCGCAAGAAGGCAGGGCTTTGGAAACCATGGGCATACTGACGCATAATTGCCAGACGTTCATGCTGTAGGTTTTTCACTTGCCCATGCAGCACGTAAGCAGAACAAGAAAAGGCGGCCAACAGGCCTAAGGCCTTAACGAGGGAAGACTTGCCCGCGCCATTTCGCCCAATAATGGCCACAAATGGCCCCTCGCTCAAACAAATTCTCTCAATGCCGAGAATCTTACGTTCGTGGCGTACCATATTAATATCACGCACTTCAAGCACCCCGGTATCTCCTTTGCTGCATAAAAGTGAGCACCATGGCCACCACATAAGAAAAGGTCATGAGTATAAAGCTCAAGGCGAGGGCTAGGTCGAAGTTGCCGCGATTTACTTCGAGCACAATGGCTGTGCTCAAAATGCGCGTTTGCCCGCGGATATTTCCCCCCACGGCCATGGCCGCGCCAACTTCAGCAACCACAGCCCCAAAACCAGCCAGACAGGCCGCGATAATGCTAAGGTGCGATTCGCGAATTACGAGCCATAGTAGCTGCCAACGATTCGCCCCCATCCCGGATAGTTGCGCCGAAACAGCATCATCTACCTGCATCACCCCTGCCATGGTGAGAGCCGCCACCCGCGGCATGGCGATAACCACCTGTGCTATTACCAGAGCAGTGGGCGTGTACATGAGACCGAGAAAGCCGAGCGGCCCGCTGCGCCAGAGGAGCAAACTAACCCATAGGCCCACCACTACGGGCGGCAGGCCTAAGGTAGAATTCAGAAGGCTCTGCACCACCTTTCGTCCGGGGAAGGCGGATAGCCCCAGAAGTGTACCCAAGGGAATGCCTAAAAAAATGCTGACTAAGGTCGCCGTGCCGGTGACTTGTACCGTGAGCCAGGCAATTTGATAGAGCTCACGGTCACCATAGATCATCATTTCAAAAGCTTGTACGATCCCCTGCCAAATTAGCCCCATTGCCGCTCACCTCATCTCAATGCCCTGGGGAAAAGCAAAGCGCCTACTCTTGTGGCAGCAACTGATTTAGTAAGATCCCCACAATCGCCGCGAGGCCAATGCCTTCGAATTTTACGCCGCCCCCCAAGTTAAAGGCCGCGCCCCCTATCCCTAGGACAAAGATTACCGAACTGACGATAAGATTGCGGGACTTAGACATATCAACTTTGTTTTCGACGACGGTTCTTACGCCGATAGCCGCAATCATGCCGAATAATATGATGGCGATGCCCCCCACAACCGCCGTAGGTATTGTGGATATAAAGCCGCCTATTTTTTGTACAAAGGCGATGCCGATAGCTAGTACGGCAGCCCAGCGCATAATGACAGGATGCCAGACACGGGTCAAGGCCAAGACTCCAGTGTTCTCAGAGTAGGTCGTATTCGCTGGCCCGCCAAAAAAGCCCGCAATGGCTGTGGCTATGCCGTCACCGATAAGGGTGCGATGGAGCCCTGGGTCTTTAACAAAGTCATTTTCGACTGTCGTGCCCACAGCCATAATGTCCCCAAAATGCTCTACCGCAGTGGCAATCGCAATGGGTGCCATAATGGCAATGGCAGCTAGGTTAAAGGTCGGCCAAGTGAAAGGGGGTACGGCCAACCAGGCTGCCTCTTGTATGGGTGTAAAGTCGACTAGACCAAAGACAAGAGCCGCGAGATACCCTCCCGCCAAGCCAAAGAGGACAGGTACCATTTTGAAGAAACCCTTAAAAAACATCGACACAGAGACGACTATAGAAAGAGAGAAAATAGCAAGACCCCAGTTCCCTGTCGACATTTTAATGGCCACGGGTGCTAGACTAAGACCGATAACGGCGATGACCGGGCCGATAACTATAGGTGGAAAGAGACGATGAAGAATACCTGGGCCCACAAAGTAGACGAGCGCGGCCACGCCCAAGTAGACAAGCCCTGCCGCTATAATACCACCTTGTGCCGCTCCCAGCCCATGCTCCTTAATGACTAACTGCAGCGCTGCGATGAAGGCAAAAGAACTACCGAGAAAGACCGGCACTTTGCCCTTCGTAACCCAATGAAAGAAGAGCGTCCCCACCCCAGCGGTAAAGAGGGCGACTGAGATATTGAGACCGGTGAGTATAGGCACGAGCACGGTGGCGCCGAACATGGTAAAGAGATGCTGCAAGCCAAAAACGAGTTGTTTGTTTAAAGAAATCTCGTCTCCCGCACGTATGGCGGGTTCTCTCTGTAGGTCTGACATCAGTAATTCACCCTTTCTCTTGGTATATCTCCGTTCGCGCCAGGCAGCTAATCTCTCACCCTATCCCCCCACCTCATGGTCCAGTGGCTCTATGCCGACTAACATAGTATCATGTACTGGTCTTAATTTCTCTAGTTCTTTAAGAGCCGCGAGAATTTTCTCTGGTGTGATCGGCAAGTCTGTAATGCGCACCCCAACGGCGGCATAAACGGCATTGGCGATAGCGGGTGCGGTAGGCACCATGGTGTGCTCGCCAAAACCACGCGCCCCGTAAGGGCCATCCTCAAGCGGTGTTTCCACAAAACTTACGAGCATCTCTGGTACTTCCGCTGCGGTGACGATCTTGTAATCCACAAAAGATGGGTTCTGTACGCGCCCCCCATGCATTCTTAGTTCTTCATAGAGCGCGACACTAATCCCCTGCATGATACCGCCCTCCACCTGCCCGAGCGCCAGCAAGGGGTTTAGCACAAAGCCGGTGTCGTAAACGGCGGCCACGCGCAGAACATCCACCTTGCCTGTCTCTACATCTACCGCTACTTCTGCCGCTTGTGCGCCAAAAGTCCAGTGTGACGTAACCTTAGGCGTCTGCCCTGTGGCGGGGTCCATGCCATGTATGCCATCGGGTATAAAGTAGCCCGTCCCCATAATGGGGCCGCCTAGGCCTGCACCACTTGGCAAAGATAACCCTAAAGACAATTCCTTAACACTAGTCTTCGCGCCCTCGCCGCTTCGACGTGCGATAGCACCCTTGGCTATCGTCAGCTCCTCAGGCAGTGCACCGAGCTTCTCTGCCGCCAACGCCAGGAGCTTATGCCTAGCCTCTGCTGCGGCACGGCGCACGGCATTCCCCGTGGAGTAGGTAATCCTGCTGGCCACAGTCTGCCATTCATAGGGACAGTAATCTGTATCGGGCGCATTTACATGCACCATGTCCGGAGTAATGCCCAGCTCTTCAGCCACAATTTGCGCCATCACCGTCTGCATGCCTTGGCCTATTTCGGTCGCACTAAGCGATAAGTTGACACTGCCGTCCTCGTTAACTTTCAGAAACGCGGCTGAGGCGGCTGTCCCCGGTGTTGAGGGCCCTTTGACCATGCAGGCAATACCCTTGCCACGATGTTTTTCTATGGGCGGCGTATCCATTCCAATAAGGCGGGCCGTTTCGGCAATGCATTTATCTAGACCGATGTCTCTGAGCACTTCACCTGTAGCATTGGTCGTGCCATCGCGAGCCGCATTGAGCTCCCTAATGGCCACGGGGTCCATGCCAAGCTTGTTGGCAATCATGTCAATCTGCTGCTCTAAGGCCCAATGCAATTCTCCCATGCCAAAACCGCGAAAAGGGCCACCCACAGGCGAATTAGTGTAGATGCAGTACGAATCTGTTTTTACATGGGTGATGTCGTAGGGGCCAGCCGACGAATAAGCCGCCGCCCGGACTATGTTGACGCCGTACTCCGTGTAGGCGCCACCGTCCCAAAGAAGTTCTGCCTCTTGCGCCAGTAGGCGCCCGGCCTTGGAGTAGCCCGTCTTTATTCTGGCTTTAAGGCCCTGCCTGACAGAGGTGCCAAAAAACACTTCTTCCCTGTCCAAGATCAACCGGACAGGGTACGGCGCCGCACGAATGGCCAAAGCAATAACTATCCCTTCAAGGCCAATGCCCGCTTTACCGCCGAAACCTCCCCCCACCTCTGGGGTGATCACGCGTATACGTCCTTCTGGCAGGCCAAAAGCGACCGCCGCCAACTTGCGCACAGCATTAGGCGACTGGCAGCTGCTCCAAACGGTAATCTTGCCTGTCATATCCATCTGTGCCACCGAGCCGTGCGGCTCAATGGGCACATGCTGCATCTGCGGCACATGATAGCTGTGCTCAAAAACAAAATCGCTCAAACGAAAACCATCTTCAACACTGCCTTTTCTCACCTTGGCATGGTTGGCGATATTCGTATGAGCGACCGGAAAGAAGACATTGGGGATGTAGGAGTACTCGTGCAAGTTTTCATGCACCAGGGGGGCGTTACTAGCTAGCGCTGTTTGTAGGTCGAGTACAGGGGGTAGCAGCTCATACTCGACTAGGATAAGCTTTACGGCCTGCTCGGCTAGGCGCAGGCTTGTCGCCGCTACTGCCGCCACAGGCTCGCCCACAAAACGCACTTTGTCCACTGCAAAAATAGGGCGATCCACGAGGTACAGACCTAATTTTTGCGGGCACTCCCGCCCAGAAAGCACGGCCTGCACGCCTGGCAGACTCTCTGCCTGGCTGAGATCAATCTTAACTAGGCGCGCATGTGGGTGTGGGCTCCTAAGCACTTTCACATATAGCATATTAGGCAACTTAAGGTCGGCGATGTATTTCGCGGCACCTAAAGCCTTGGCCGGGCCATCAATACGGGGATGACTCTTACCGACATAGGACCTCTCCATGCTGACCCCTCCGCTCTGTTGTGTGGTTAATTATCTTTGGCGCAGGCTTTACTCACTGCCACCACAATGCGTTCGTAGCCTGTACAGCGACAGAGATTGCCACTTAAGCCGTCTCTTATTTCTTGCACCGTAGGTGCTTTCTGACGCGCGAGCAAAGCTTTAGCCGAAAGTAACATGCCGGGCGTACAGAAACCGCACTGTATGGCGCCTTCATCGATAAACGCTTGCTGCAGTCTATCTAGCTCCAAGTGATTCGAGAGCCCCTCAACCGTCACCACGCTTTTTCCCATAACCTCAAGCGCCAGGACAAGACACGAGTTCACGCTCTCGCCATCAAGAAGTACGGTGCAAGCCCCGCACTCCCCACCCCCGCACCCTTCTTTGGTGCCGGTGAGATCAAGGTCATCCCGCAGCACATCCAAGAGTCGGGCAAAAGGCTCGACCATAAGCCCTACAGCTCGCCCATTCAGCGTGAAACTAAGTTGTCTCTTCACTCGACATGCCTCCGTTTTCTCGCGGTGAACAAAGCGACAAAAGCTCCCTAAGTGCGCGCCCCGTTTGCACGGCCACTAAGTGGCGACGGTATTCTGCCGTGGCACGTAAATCAGTTATCGGCGATGCCGCGGCCACTACTTGGGACACGACTATTTCTAGGTCTTCCTTCGTCCAGACGGCCTGTGGCCTTATCTCTTCCACCGCCAGCACGCGCAAAGGTTTTGGCGCAACAGCGCCTAGGGCGACGCTGATCCTCCTGCCTGGCAGTAGTAGCATGGCGACCCCTACTTGGGCTAGGTCGACGGCCTTAGTGCGCGCTGTCTTAATATATACACTGACCGCTCTCTCATCTAAGAAAGGCAGTTCAATGCTCTTAACGATTTCACCCTGCTTAAGAACAGTTTTGCCCGGTCCAAGGAAGAAGTCACACAGGGGCACACTCCGCTCTCCAATAGCGCCTACTATGGACAAAGCTGCTCCCAAGATGAGCAAGGCGGGCACAGTGTCAGCCGCAGGGGAGGCATTACATATATTACCCCCTAGACTGGCCCGATTTCTGATTTGGTAGCTGCCTACAGAATGAACGGCCTGTCGCAAAGCCTGAAACCCTAGTCTATCTGGCAGAAATCGCTCAATCTCATTAAGGGGGGTAGCGGCACCAATACTGATTCCCCCGTCGCTATTCGCGCCTATTGCTCGTGACCCAGGTAGATGCTTGATGTCAACGAGGTATTCCGGCTTAAGATGCCCCTCGCGACAGCGGACTAAGATATCTGTTCCTCCGGCATAAACCTTCGCTGTGTACGGGTTAGAGGCGAGAAAATTACAAGCTTCAGCCCATGAGTTCGGCACCAGGTACTCAAATTCATTCCACATGCGCTCACTCCTTACGCACGGGCTTAAAGGGGCTTGGGGCCTTAACTAAAATGCCCTGGTAACTCAGGATATTTCGGTCCTCCAGATGATTAAAGAGCATGGGGGAGTCTATGCCATAGCTCGCATACTGCAGAGGGTCCGGGTCAAGCTCCGCGTAGAGCAATTCTTCTTGTGTTCGCGCCTGTGCTAAGCGCTCGGCTATGGGGCTGACTATCATGCTATTGCCAAAGTAATGTACATTTCCGGCATCTGTTCCCACCGCATTGACGGCGATGACATAGACATGGTTGTCGTAGGCGCGTGCGGTCGTGGTTAAATTCCAGATGTCGAAGCTGCGCAAAAAGGCAGAGGGTCTGACAATAATTTCGGCGCCCTGCATGGCCAACACTCGCGATAACTCCGGAAAGTCGCCATCGTAGCAGATAATCATGCCCACTTTGCCGAAGAGAGTGTCATAGACCTTAGCTTCGGTGCCTGCTGTCGTCCACCCACCGCGCTCCACCTGCTCGCCGGGGAAAGGATGCGTTTTGCGGTAGACACCCACTACTGCGCCTTGTGGGTCGATAAGCGCTGCCGAATTATAGACCACCCCGCGCTCCTGCCCACGCTCATAAGTAGGAAAGACTACATAGACCCCTAGGCGCTTGGCAGCGCTACATATGGGGTCGGTAAGTCGACCGGGGATGAAATCTACTCTATCCCACAAGTCTTCGGCAGACATCGCCGGCATAAAACCGGTGGTGACAGACTCGGGGAAGACGATTAGCTCTGCCCCCGTCTTAGCCACTGCTTTATCCATCCACGCCACAACCTTGTTTAGGCTACCCGGTATGTCATTAGGCAGGGGGGCTATTTGCACCCCTGCGACTTTCACCCTACGCACCAAACATCTCCCCCTCAGATGCCAGACTATGGGTGCACCCACAGGCCAGCACAGAATGCTCCCCTAATCTATGTCAATTATTAATAATTAATTCGCCCCACAGGCTTGCAATCCTCTGTGATGGAGACCAAAAATTCTTAATTCGCGCAACTTTGCTCGGCCAAACTTATCTCTTGCGCAATCTGGTGGCTAGTGTCACAATACTCTTGAAAAAGACTTTAAGGGGAGGGGATTTGCCATGCTAAACAATTGGAACCAAGTCAAAATGTACGACCTCACGCAGCCGCTCAGTCACCTCACTCCAGCCTGGCCCACCTACGAGCCACTGCAGATTAAATTCTTTAAGCGCCTCTGCCCAAACGGCGCTAACGGCCAAATCATTACCACGAGCAACCATGTCGGCACACACCTAGACGGCTCCCTGCATTTTTGTACGAACGGTCGTGACATCGCCTCTATTCCCCTGACCGATTTAATCGGCCCCGGCGTGGTCGTCGATTTAAGCGACATGGCCGAAGACTATGGTCTCTATACGTCGAAGGACATTACTGACCGCGTGGAGGTCAAAGAAGGCGACATCTTACTTATACATACGGGCTATATAAAATACTCCTGGGACCAGCCAGGAGCAGATGAAGTGCGGTACATGGTAAAGCACCCTGGGCCAACGCGCGAATTCGCCGCTTGGTGCCGCAAAATGAAACTGAAGTGGATCGGTGTTGACTGCGGCAGCGCCGACCACCCCATGAACACCAAGATTCGCGAATGGGCTCCCCGCGAGGCCAAAGAAGCCGACCTTTACTTAAGACGCAAGTACGGACGCTCGCTCGAAGAAACTTTCCCCGGGGAAGACTACCAGCTCATGCACCTTGACCTCTTCCCGGACGACATTATCCACGCCGAGAACGTCGGCGGTGAGCTAAGCAAAATATTAAATCGTCGCCTTATTATTGGCTGCTTCCCCTGGCGTCTCGTGGGCGGTGAGTCTTCTATCTGCCGCATCGTCGCCTTTGATGCCCCCGAGTAGTAGCCTTTGATTCACTTTAGAGGAAGCCTACTTGCCGAAAGGGCAGACAGGGTAGCGACATACTTCGCAAGCAAGGCACAGTCCCCCATGCCCTAGGGCGACGAAATCGTCGCGGCTCACTCGCTCGCCGGCTAAGAGGCGCGGTAGAACCAGGTCAAGTATGGTCGTGGCACAGTACATAACGCAGCCCGGCAGACCAACAATGGGCACATCGCCTAGGTAGGCCAAAAGAAACATGGAGCCAGGCAAGACCGGCGCACCGTAGGAGACAAGCTCTGCCCCTGCTAGAGAGATTCCTCTCGGCGTGACATCGTCGGGGTCTACCGACATGCCTCCACTCACCGCTACTATCTCTGCCCCCTCGTGGAGCAGGGATAGTATTTTTTTCGCTATTATCTCGCTATCATCTGGCACAATGATTTGGGGCAGCATGGGGCAATCGAAGGCCGCCATCTTGGCCGCCATAACTGGACCGAACTTGTCGGCAATGCGCCCATGGTAGACTTCATTGCCGGTGGTAATAAGACCTACTGTTTTTCGCAGCAAGGGCTTAGTCCATAGCACTGGGCCCTGGCGAGAGCACAGCTCTTCGACTTGGGCAATGCGCGCTAGGGGAATAACCAAGGGTATGACGCGCGTTCCCGCTAGCACCGTCCCCGCCTGAACTACTTGGTTACTATGGCGTGTAGCGACAATGACCTCGGGCACGGAGTTAACACTGTGCAAGGCGGGCACATTGACTTTTAGTAAGGAGCGCTCGCGCGCTAAGAAGTTAATCTTTCCTTCGGAGGCGCCCGTCAAGGTTATCCCTTCCCCTGCACAAGCCATGGCAATGCGCCGCGCCGCTTCATTCTCATGCAACAGCCCTACTTCCTCGCGCCAGACAAAAATATGCTCTTTGCCCAGATCCTGCAGCAGGGGTATGTCTTCAGCCCTCACTTGATGGCCCTTCTTAAAAGCCACCCCCTTAAATTCGCCGGGCACTATTCTCGTAATGTCATGGGCGAGGATAGCCCCCACCGCGTCCTGCACTCTAATCTTTTGCATGCTTGCCGCCTCCCTAGCTCACAGCACCTATAGCCCATTCTCGACTAATTTCACGTAGTCCTCTCGGCAATCAACGTCCTCTATCACAGCCTTATCGTCCACCGCCACCCCAAACAGGCGCTCACTATGGCGGCTCATCACTTCTTTACCGCCTGTATCGCCCTGCAGAAGGCGCAGCTCGCCATAGAGATCGGGGGGAAAGATGACGGGGTTGCCACGCCTTCCGTCAAAGAGAGGGTAGACAATAGCCCTCTCCTGCGACCAATATTCGCTTAGCAAGGTATCCACCGTGCTCCATCTCAGGCCGGGCTGATCACCTAGTGCAAATAAGACCCCGCAACGAGGACTAGTGATGTCGCTTTCTATGTGGGCTAGCGCGGCACGCACCGAGAGACCTAGGCCAGAGCGGTACTCCCTATTGTCGACTACCTCCACGGGTAGACCAAGTAGCGCATTGCGCACTTCCTCACCGCGATGGCCCACCACCACTAGCACCCTGCCCAAAGAAGACCAGAGCAGCGCTTCCACACTATGCCGCACTAAGGGCTTGCCTTGCCAGGGCAAGAGTAGCTTTTCTCCGTTTAAGCGACTCGATAAACCAGCGGCCAAGACCACACCTACCACCGCAGTCTCCGGGGGCCACACTTCCTCTACGGGGCGAGGAGCACGCGCCTCACCAATGGCGACAGATAACGGAGCCAGGTAGCGCGCCACCAGCCGACCATCTTTCAGCAAATCATTGGCTGCCTCTGTCTGCATGGCACCCGTGTTAAGCCAAACAAGATGTCGTGCCGAGGGGGCTTGCCCTTTAGCCAAAGAGACAGCTCGCTCAACTACCTGGGCCAGCACTAGGGGTGTTAGCCGCTCGCCTAGCGCTGCACCAATTAGTTCTGCCACGACTTCAGGGCGGTGCACCACAGCGGCGTCGAGCGGTTTTCGCAGAGCCAGAAGGGAGGCCACCGTGACAACTAGAGTGGCGCTTGGCGGTACGACAGGTTCGTGAGGAAGGTGCCCCTTAAGAAGCCTGCCTGCGGCGCCGTCTGCTTCAACCAGTATCACGCACTGCGGAAAAGCACTCTGTAGCCGAGCAACCCAAGCACTGGGGATGCCAAAGAGCTTCTGCTCATGGTCCTGCCCTGCCCCGAGGACCACGATATTCTTGTCTAGCCACTTCGCTTGTAGCCCTGCGACAGCATCCTCTATGGTAGTCGCCAAGATAGTGGCGTCGGCAAAAGTGCCCTCCGGAAAGGTGCGGTCAGGATGATACATTTTAGTCGTAGTGGTTACAAGGACCGGGCCCTGGCTGGCTAGCTCACTAGCCAGTCGAAACATCAGGGTGGTCTTGCCGCCGGCACCTATAAAGGCGACAATGTCGCCCTGCTCTACTCGCATACTTTGCCTAATATTCACCTTGGCACCGCCTTTAGGCCCTTACACCCGCTCTATTAAGACCAGCATCTTACCACCGCAGGCTAAACCTTCGTCTTCCATCACCGGGCCTGTCATATCGATGGCATACCACTCCGGGCAGCCATCTGCTATGACTGTTAGAGCCTTACGGCGCACGTCGGCCTCTACACAGCCCCCGCCAATCGTACCCACTGTCCTACCGTCAGGATAGATGAGCATCTGCGCCCCTGCCTTACGCGGTGCAGACCCCCATGTACTGACGATGGTGGCTACTGCGAGAGGCGTGGCTTGGTCTTCCTTCGTAACTGCTTGTACCACCGCCAGATCAGCGGCACATCCCCCTGCCCACGGGGCTATCGACCGCGAGGGACGATTCTTGAGGC
Organism: Bacillota bacterium; assembly: GCA_018333655.1. Classification (NCBI taxonomy): domain Bacteria; kingdom Bacillati; phylum Bacillota; species Bacillota bacterium. The sequence goes on from JAGXTJ010000055.1 coordinate 133,373, forward strand.
TAGTAATCTCAGCCAGAATACTAACGGCGATTTCGGCAGGTGTCTCAGCATTGATTTCTAACCCAATAGGGGCGTAGAGAGCAGCCACTCTTTCGTTAGCGAAGCCCTCAGCGAGGAACACTTCGCGCATTTCACGCACCCTGCGGCGACTACCGATCATGCCAAGGTAAGCAATGTTTGCCAGGATAAGTTGACGCACGCACATGGCATCATGGCGATGCCCGCGCGTGACGACCACGGCGTAAGTTTGGCGAGTCAAGATGAGGGAGGCGAGTGCTTGGTCAAACGGCCCGCAAATCACCTCTGCCGCCTCGGGGAAACGCGCAGCGTTAGCAAAGAAAGGGCGGTCATCAATGACCGTGACTACAAAGTCGAGCAAGGCTGCCATCTTAACGAGAGGCTGCGAAATATGACCGCCCCCACAGACAATGAGCCGCGCTGGTGGTGAATACACTATGGCCACATAGGTGTCGGTATCGCCAGGAGCAAGTTGAAACTGCACCACAAGCTGTGGAGCGCGTGCCTGCGACAAGAGCGCACTGCGCGTCTTAGTCTCTAAGGGGGGCAGCACAGCGTCCCCGAAAGTAGTGCCGAGCAGCTCTAAGGTGACTTCCTTGGCGCTACCGGATAGAGAATAAAGTGCTCTCTGCCGCGCCGAACTGACCAGCACGGCAGATTTCCCCTGCCTAAGCTGCTCCCACAAGGCTCCGTAAATCTCCCTGTCAGTCATGAACGACTACTCTCCTCTCGCTCTTCTAGTTGCTCTAACCACATTACGGCCTCCAGCACTCCTCCACCAATGGCGCGAGCCTTGTCCGAGATAGTAAAACAGTCTTCATAAGAGGCAGAGGGGTCTATATCACCTATCTTCTGGCCCGCCGCGACCCATAGACGGGGGAAGAGCAAGCCCCTAATTCTGCCTGCCCATGCGGCGAGCACCTCTTGGTGCACACCATCACGACACACTAGGCCTACCCTCTCTCCACAAGCGACTAGGTCGCCGATGCTCTTCTCTGGCCACCACTCCCCGTCGCGCGGTGCGCGCAAGAGCCTTTGCCAACTTGCACCCGCCACGGGAGCCGGGCAACCGGTGTTCGCCTCTGCACTACCCGCTAATAGAACGCGCCCTAAGTGATGCCCACGGTTAGTCTCTACTACGGCATGCACATCGACCCCAGCGGTAAAACCCGGGCCTAGTGCCACCACTCTTGGCGCTAACCCACGGTGCGTACCGGTGGCCTGCTTGGCCATTATGGCATCTACGACCACCTGTGGCTTTAACGCTTCTATAGTGTGTGTGGTAGCATCAATAATCAGGGGAATCTGCCCTGCGGACCAATAGCTATGCAAAAAAGCCCACGCGTCCTTAGAATCGGTAGGCAATCTGTCTTTAACTAGTACGCCACAAAGGTCTTCCACCTGCACCTGCCCACAGTAGCAAGCAGAAGCCAAAGATACCGTCCGCCTAACTACCGTAGGCAATTCTTGCTCTAGCAGGAGGAGCCCAAAACCTGCCCGCCACAGCCTCTGGGCAACACCTGTGGCGAGGTCACCTGCACCGCGTATGACGACAAGTGGCTTTTTCAAATGGCGCCAACATCCTTAAGCCGCCTAATCTCGGCCTCGCTCAGCCCTAAATCGCGTTCCAGTACCTCGGCCGTGTGCTGCCCAAGCAAGGGCGAGGGCCTGCGCACCTTGCCCACAGGGGTGCCCGAAAGTTTAATCGGACAGGCTGCCATTTTCAGCTTGCCGGCAAGGGGGTGAACTACTTCTTCAATCATCTCACGCGCCGCCACCTGCGGGTCAAGCAGCACTTTGTCAATAGCGTTGATGGGACCACAGGGTATTCCCGCCCCGTCAAGCAGGGCGAGCCACTCTTTTGCCGGGCGTAGGGCGAAAATGTCCCCGAGTAGCGTTTCGAGTACCCCCCAGTTTTGACACCGCCCCGCGTTCGTGCTAAAGCGTGCATCAGCAATTAGCTCCTGCCTACCTACTAGGCGACAAAACTGCGCCCACAAATTATCATTACCGATGGCTATGACGAAAGGCTCGTCCGCGCCCTGCACGGTGGTGAAAGGCGCGATAGAGGGATGCCTGTTGCCAATGCGACTAGGCACCACACCGCTCACTTCGTACCGCGTAATGGCGTTCTCTAGAACAGCCACCTGTGAATCTAGCATGGCGACATCGACCATTTGGCCTAGCCCCGTAACATGGCGATGACTGAGTGCTGCCAAAATACCGATCGCGGCAAATAGCGCCGCGTTTATGTCGCCGATAGACGCACCCACCCGCGTGGGAGGACCCTCGGGCGTACCGGTGATACTCATGATGCCACCCATGCCCTGCACCACTACGTCGTAAGCCGCTTTATGCATGTAAGGCCCCGAATGACCAAAGCCCGAAATGGCGGCATAGATCAGCCGCGGGTTTATCTGTCGCAAGACATCGTAACCTAGCCCTAGCTTCTCCATCGTCCCCGGGCGAAAGTTCTCGACCAAGATATCGTACTGCCCGATCATTTGTCTGAATATGTCTTGTGCTTCAGGCAATTTGAGGTTTAGAGTTATGCTCTGCTTATTGCGATTAATGCTCATAAAGTAGGCGCTTTCCGTGCCCAAAAATGGCCCAAATGCTCGCGCGTCGTCGCCAACGTCAGGCATCTCTACTTTGACCACCTCGGCACCTAAATCAGCCAAAAGCATGGTGCAATATGGCCCTGCCAGCACCCGCGATAAGTCGAGAACCTTAATCCCCTCTAATGTCATAGCGCACATCAGGCGTTCCGCCTCCCCTCAAATTCTAATGCTGAACTATTCTAACAATTTATCTTGCCCGCTGCCTACTGTCAATTGTTATCAAAACTTAGGCGCCTTGCCGCTACTTGTATCGCCGCCTGCACGACACAAGGGGCATCTCCAGGCCTTGCTAAAAGTAATCCAAAAAGGCACAGGGTTTCTTGGGCACTAGGGTCTGCAGGGTTTCTAAGGCTCGCTTGCTACCGCGAATCAAGCCGCTTTCATGCAGAAATTCCGGCCGCTGACTGCCCAAAAAGGCAGCGGTAAAGGCGTTGATGTCCATAGACAGACCATCAGCATGCTGACAGGCGGTCTCAAGCGTTGCCGCTTCTTGTGCCGAGTACGTGACCCCTTGCGGCGAAATCGTAAAGAGTGCGTTGTTACAGTGGACACTCGTATCACGCACGCCCAAAGTCAAGTTCACGTGCTTTTGTGCTAGGTACTGCTCCAAAAACTCTTTCACCATGACCACCTTGCCCATAAAATCCGGCATAATCTCCATTTTAGCTGCCGGATTGCGCCAGAGAAATGGCATTGATTCAGGGCCAGCGAGAGTGATTTCTACCCTGGTGACCATCGAATCATGATTAGCGATGAAGTTCCACAGACCCCGCCGGCTCTCTTCGTCAAGATAGACATACTCGTCAACCTGCAGCATCTCGCCGCTAATTTGATACTGCAAGTAGCCCCTTGGTTCGCGGGCTTCGTTAAAGTAGATGGCGAAAGTTGTATTGTTGAACTTAGTGTAATGCCACCATTTTTCGGAGCGCACCAGCATGCCACTGTATTTCTCGGCGAATTTATGATAGATCAAATTTAGAATGCTAATATTTTCCTCCGAACTTATCCTCTCCACCTGCCCCGGAATACCTTGATAGTGAAAGAGATCTTGTCTTGCCACGACAGCCTTCCTCACGTCGTTGATGATTTCATAGCCATAGCGACGATAGAAACTAATGTCAAAGGGATGGAGGTAGCTAAGCACCTGTCCGCTCTCACGCATGGCCAGCTCTGCCTCGCCTATCAGCCGATGGACTAAGCCCCGCCTCCTGTGTTCGGGATAGGTGGAAATGCTAGCCACACCACCCATGCGGTAATCCTGCCCCTCTAGGCGTACTGCCAAGGGAATGACGTGGAGCTTAGCTACCATCTCCCCCTGGAAGTAGGCCCCCAAAATACGATGATCCTCCATGAAACGCGCCCGCGCTTGCCGCTTCTCGCCCTCCAGAACATACTTAAACGAGTATTCTGATAATTTAATGGCATCATCAAATTCGCTCTGACCGATGCTTCTTACTTCATACACCGCTTCTCCACGCTCGCTCTCAAATCATACTTTTCTAAATCCCAACTCAATTCTATCATCTTCATATTAACATGAGCAGTAGCCGCAGGTGAATGATATTGCACGACCTGAGCAAGAAGCAAGAGGCAAGAGAGAAGACGCAAGAGAGAAGAAGTAACGCCTATTGCGACAGCGGGGATGGTTCTTTTTGTCGCAAAATGCCGACAAAAAGAACCATCCCCGCTGTCGCAACGTCTCCGCTATAGAAGGGCACCTGCCTAAGCTAGTAGTGCCCTAGCAACCCCTTGCTACGGGCTATGCGTTCACTGACGCCGAAAAGCAGCACGCCTAGCCCTAAGTAAAATACTCCCACACCGACCAAGGTCACGAGGTGGACGGACTCTAATTCCCACAGGCGCTTGCCATGAATCATAACCTCGCGCAGCAGGAAGTTGGCCATAGAAAGGGGCAAGAAGCGAGCCCAGGGGAACTGTGCCCACGGCACAGTGAGAAAGGCCAAGAAAACGAATTGAAAAATGGAGAAAAAGGCTTGTATGCGCTTGTAAACGAGGGCTAAGCCCCCCACGGCAAAACCGACGCCGTAGGCCGACATCAATGCGAGGGCAAAGATAGGCACAATGCTAACTAAATCGATGTGGAGCTCTTTTCCCGTGCTAACTAAGAGCAGCCCCAACATAATCGCTGCGTAGCCAAACTGTAGTACCAAGTTGCAGAGCAGGCTGTAGGCATTAAGCAGACTAAAACCAAAGGGAGAAATATATAGTTGCTCTAGCGTTCCTACTTGCGCTTGGGCATTTAAGTCCCAGGAAAGCTCACTGTAGGCCATGATCGACAGCGTCCACAAAAGGTAGCCGACGAGCATGCCCTCTAGAGTGTTCCCTGCGGCTAGTGCTGCGCCGCCTAAGTGCTGCGCTCCAAAAAACAGGATCATGAACATGGCATACATGGACACGATCATCGAGAGCGTGTTAAAGGCATAGCGCTTAAGCTCAATAATATTGCGGTAGAGAATCACTCTAAAGGCTACGAGGTGCCGTTGCATTTCTCGCGCTCCTTTCTCACTAAGGATAAAAAGGCCCGTTCTAGATCTACTTCCTGCTGATTTATTGTTTCTACGGCTAACTGCTGTGCCCGCAGGAAATCCATTAAGTCATACAACATCTTGGCCTGTGGGAGATTTACGAAGAGGGTTGACTGCCTATCTTCAACTTTAAGGTCAACATTGCCAAAAGAATGCCGCAGTGCCTGTTCGGCTTCTTCGGCCAGAATACCGTCTAGCACCAACCTGTAGGTACGGCTGCGCAAGACGGCCAAAAGATCGGCAATCTTATCGTCGGCGATGATGCGCCCACCCGACATAATGATGACACGCTGACAAATGTCTTGAATTACGGCCATGTCATGGCTACTAACGACTAGCGTACGCCCTTCGTCAGCGGCTAAGCGCTTAAGGGTCTCACGCAGTTCATAAGAGGTCTCAATGTCTAGCCCTACGGTAGGTTCGTCGAGGAACACGAGTGGTGTTTTCTTGGCGAGAACAGCGCAGATGGCTACCTTCTGTTTCATACCCTGAGAGAGTTGTCGCACCTCGGTGTGGCGCTTATCGGACAACCTAAACTGGTCTACTAAGTGGGCAAAGTAGTCCTTCTCCCGCTGCACAGAGACTCCATGTATGCCCGCGAAAAAGACTATGTTTTCCCATGTCGTCATGCGCCAGTAAATGTTACGGCTGCCCTCAAGCACCGCTGCCACCCGCGAAAGGGCCGCGCCCGGATGGGTGAAAGGGTCGTAACCCCCGACGGAGATCTTTCCGGCAGTGGGCAGCATAATACCCAGCACAGACTTAATGGTCGTAGTCTTACCGGCCCCGTTTGGACCAAGCAGTCCAACCACCTCCCCAGTGCTAACTGAAAAGGTAATGTCGTCAACTGCCTTGACCTCTTTCTTGCCACTGACAAAAACTTTGCTCAAATGGCTGACTGCTAGCAAATCTTCATCCTCCCCATAGTCCACGGCCCTACTGCCAGACCGCGAAGCCCTAACATCTTTGTACGTGCGCTGACAGAACAAGTTTCCTGGCTTGCTCACCTTGACAAGCTTACGAGAGCAGACATACAATCCATCATAAGCTAATCTAGACAAGTCACTTGCCAAGAAAGGAGGTAGCCTAGCATGCCCATGTCGCGACCAGACCCTTATGTAGTGGTTATCGGCGGTGCAGCCATCGATATTACCGGCTTCCCGCGGGGGCCTTTTCACCTCGGCGACTCAAACCCCGGGCGCATAAGTACGGCGTCGGGAGGCGTGGGCCGCAACATCGCGGAGAACCTCGCTCGCCTCGGCATCCCTGTTAAAATGTTAACTGCTCTAGGTGATGATGACCTTGGTCACCGCCTACGTGAAGAGAGCGAAAGAATCGGCATAGACCTTACTCACGCACTTATGCCTAAAGACGAGTGCACGGCTACCTACCTAGCCATTGTGGACGAAGAGGGAGATATGAAGGCGGCTATCGCCAGCATGGATATCTTCGAGCACATTACCCCCGACTATGTGCGCGGGCACGACAGTCTGCTACGCAGTGCGGCGGCCATTGTCGTAGACGCTAATCTCAGCCAGCCCGTACTGACAATGATTGCCGAGGAGTATGGCGACTGCCCACTATTCGTGGACACTGTTTCTTCAAGTAAAGCCGCGAAACTAAAGCCTGTGCTGGGGGCCTTTCACACCATAAAACCAAACAGGTACGAGGCGGAGTTTCTTTCCGGCCAAGGCATCCATACTGCAGACGACCTCTTAGCCGTAAAGAATTGGTTTATCACGCAGGGTGTCAAACGGGTATTCATCAGTCTAGGGCCAGGCGGTGTAGTGTATGGCGACGAGCTGACCTACGCCCAAATTAGCCCTGCCCCTCTCAAAATGGTAAACTCCACTGGCGCCGGAGACGCCTTTATGGCCGGACTAGTATACGGATACCTGCACAATTACACACTTGAGGCCACCGCCCTGTTCGCACAGGCCATGGCCGCCTTGACAGCGCGCTCACCTAGAACCGTACACCCCGAGATGTCATTAACACGCGTGCAGAGTATGCTACCAAGCGAAAATCCCCTAGGAGAAGAGAGGAGTAATACTAATGCTCATGCATAAACACTTAGATCTCAGCCCGGAAGTGCAAGCTGCCCTAGCGGCAGGCAGGCCTGTGGTCGCTTTAGAGAGTACGATAATTTCTCACGGCATGCCTTTCCCGCACAATGTAGAAACTGCCCGGCGCGTGGAGGACATAGTGCGCTCTGGCGGCGCTGTCCCCGCAACCTGCGCTGTTGTCAAGGGCCGACTGAAGGCCGGCCTGACGGAAGAAGAAATGCTGCATCTCGCTCAATCTAATTCTGTGATCAAAGCCTCACGGCGCGACCTACCCTACCTCATCGCGGAGGGCCTAGACGGGGCTACGACTGTGGCCTCGACGATGATTATCGCTGCCCTCGCTGGTATACAGGTTTTTGTTACCGGCGGCATTGGGGGCGTACACCGCGGTGCGACGGAGACTTTTGATATTTCGGCAGACTTGGCAGAATTAGCACAGACAAATGTAGTTGTTGTCTGCGCCGGCTGCAAATCAATTTTAGACATCGGGCTGACCCTAGAATACTTAGAGACACAGGGGGTGCCTGTACTCGGCTACCAAACACCCGACTTCCCTGCCTTTTACACCAGGAAGAGCGGCTTTGCCGTTGATTACATGGCCGAAAGCGCTCTAGCAGTTGCCAAGACGGCGCAAGCGAAATGGGAGCTAGGGCTACAAGGCGGTATTGTCGTGGCCAACCCCATTCCCGCAGAATTTGCCATGGACGAGGCGGAAATAGCGCGGGCTATCGACAGCGCGCTACGCGAAGCAGAGGTGCGTGGCATAAGGGGCAAAGAAGCCACCCCCTTCTTACTCTCCCAAGTCACTGAAGTCACGGGTGGCCAGAGCCTTAACGCAAATATGGAGTTAATCTACAACAATGCCGCGGTCGGTGCCCAAATTGCCGCCGAACTGGCCGCACTGCGCTTTCCGCGACAAAAAGAACCGTCCCTTTTGTCGGATGTTGAGGCCTTTATCGAGATACCCAAGGGTAGCACCAACAAGTATGAATTCTCTACCGAGCGCAATATGTTCTTCCTCGACCGAGCACTATTCTCGCCCATGCATTATCCCGCAGAGTACGGCTTCATCCCTGAAACATTGGCTGACGATGGGGACCCTATGGATATCATGGTGCTGATGATGAACTCTACTTTCCCGGGCTGTGTAATCAGAGCACGCGTTATCGGCATGTTTCTCATGGAGGACGATAAGGGTACCGATGTAAAAGTAATAAGCGTCCCCGTCAATGATCCCCGATTCACCGAAATGACCGATATTTCTCACATGGGTTCTCATCTTAAAAAAGAGTTTGAGCACTTTTTCTCACAGTACAAACAACTAGAGGGCAAGGCCGTCACCGTGCATGGCTGGGCTGACCGTGAGCATGCCATAGCCGAGATTGAGCGAGCCCGCGCCGGATATCTGGAATTTGCCGCACGGCGCTAATTGCGACAAAAAGAATCATCCCTTGTCAAGGGTCGCAGCAAAGTCCACGAGGGCGTCGCGAAAGCACTTAAAGGGTGGCGACACAAGCCCTGCCCCCACTTGTCCTACGCCCGGCTCCTTATGCGCCATGCCCGTGTTAATGATGGGCAAGACCCCGGTTTCGACAACCTTGATGATATCTATGCCGAGGGGAGTGGGCTTGAAATCAAGCGCAGGTAGGGTGAAGGCGCTGTTTTCACCATGGCAGATTTCGTGCATCTTGAGTGAATAGTTATGGGCATCTTGCACGCTACCACCCACAAATTTTACGATCGCCGGTGCGCCACCCATCGCAAAGCCACCGATCCCTAGGGTCTCGGTAATGGCGCTGTCGCCGATATCTGGCGCAGCGTCTTCTTTGCTGAACCCGGGAAAGAGCAAGCCGGAAATATAGTTGGCAGGCCCAGTAAACCACTGATCGGAGCTGCTTATTTTTATACCAAACTCAAAGCCGTTGCGCGCCATAATGGTGATGATACTCGCTTTTGGCACGCCGTGACCTGCTTGCAAGGTCACTTTGCAGTAGGGCATGGACAAGTTAAGAAAGTAATGGTCATTGGCCTTGATAAACTCGAGGACGGCTTGTTTTTGCGGCAAAGAGAAAGTGGTTTTTAGCACCCAGCCCATAATTTCACGCAGAAACAAGCCGGTAGAAGCTTTATTGCGGTTGTGGCACTCATCGCCCATGTGCAGTGCCTGCGCGACAATCCCCCCCACGTCGATGCCGCCCGCAAGAGTTAGGGCTTGGTCTAGTACTGGTGCGAACTCTTTTTCAATCCACCCAAGTCTCGCCAAGACCTCTTCGCTGTAAGCCCCATAGCGCAGCACCTTGCCTAGCCCTTCGTTTATAGTGCAGTAGGCATAATTGCCATGCACTGGGTCATGCAAGATATGCACGGGCATGGAGGGCGATACAATGCCCGCCATCGGCCCTACCGCCCCGTGCTCATGGCAGGGGGCAAAGCGCACCTCGCCACTTTTGGCGAGATTAGCCGCCTCGTCTTTATCTTTAGCCCAGCCCTCGTAAACTAAGGCTCCCATGATAGCTCCCCGCATAGGACCCACCATGTTTTCCCAGTCAACAGGTGGTCCAGCATGCAAGATAGTCCGCTCGCCCATACCCACGACCACATCGCGAGCACGCTTGACCCCCACTAACCGTCCTGTCGCAGCCTTAACATGGCGCAGCACCTCGTCGTTGGCGCTCTCGATCTCCGCTCTATGCTGCGCCAGGCGTGATAATACCGCCAACAGTTCGACATCGCCCTCGGCGGGTGGTCGCCAGTCCAAGTGCACATGGGGAACCCCCTGTAGCCGCAAATCTGCGTTAAAGGCGGGAGTACCAACATTGATGACTTTGAGTGTTTGTCCCAGTAAACTTTGCTGCCCCATCTAAACTCCCCCCGCCACTATTTTACAGGCCAGTTCGGCAGCCTGAGCAGTACTCGTAGCCGTTAGCACCCCAGCCGACTCTAGCTTCTTGCACTGTGCGTCATAACCCTGCTTGTCGAGGTCGGTGCCGCAAACATAGCCGACTACAGCCAGATGCCTGCCACTTTGCGCGGCTATTTCCCGGGCAATATGAAGCGTGGGCAACGTCACGCCCACTGGGTCTGCATGCGAGCCGTACCCTAGCACAAAATCTAGGATGAGCACGGCTACTTCGGGGTCACTGGCCTCTTGCAAGATGCGCTCTAACCTGATGCTAGGGTCAATCATGGGGTGGGGTCTACCCTGCGTGAAGATGTCATCGCCTAGGTCTATAAAACAATGCCCACTGCTCACCAGGGGATTCAACAGTTTTTCATTGTCACGCTTAGCCACATTACTAAACACAGGCTGCACGCGAGCACGAGAGAGCATAAGCGCCTCCGCACAGAGCGTCCCCCCACAGTAAAGGCCGCGTATAAAGCGCTGCGTGGGCATTAACTTGCGACCTTCTTCCCTGGCGAGCGCAGCAAAGAGACTGTTATCAACGCCCTCGCCCTGAGCCCGCGCCCCGGCCAAGCCTAGCGCTACTTTCGCTGCTCCCTCGAGAGTCGCGACAAAATGCCACCTCGCTTCAGGATTATCTACAGGTTCGCCATCCAAGAAACAAACTACTACCGGCTTCTCTACGCCAACGAGAGCCTCTAGAATAGCCCCCTGCACCTCGCGCGCTGGCGGCTTAGAAAGGAGCACTACGACCAGAGTCGCGGCATCCTCCGCTAACGCCCTAATGCCTGCGAGCATCATCAGCCCGCCCACGTCACCGCTCAAATCGCGTCCACCCACTCCTATAGCTTGCGAAATGCCGCCGCCTAGGCGATGAATGAGCACGCTTACCTCCTGCAGGCCTGTCCCCGAGGCCGCCACCAAGCCAATGTTTCCCGCCCGCACACGGTTGGCAAAGCCCAGCCCCACACCATTAATAATCGCTGTGCCGCAGTCCGGCCCCATGAGCAGCAAACCTTTCTCTTTCGCTAGCGCCTTGAGCCGCACCTCTTCTGGCACGGAAACATTATCGCTAAAGATCATGACATTTAAGCCTTGTCGCAAGGCCAACTCTGCTTCCCGGGCCGCATACTCCCCTGGGGTGGAGATAACAACGAGGTTAGCGTCAAATTGTCGCAGTGCACTACTAATGGTCGCCGGGCTGATACCCTGCCCCTTTCTCTCTTGCTTGCCGCCACCCTTAAGTGCATTCTCAAGCTGCGCCACAATAGACGGGCTAGGCACCTTGGTGGTAACACCGATAACGCAGTCGTTAGCTGAGGCGGCACGAAGCTCAGTCGAGTCAAAACCCCTCTCCACTAGCATGGTTTTATTCATCGCTGTGGCCATGAGCATGACTACCAGTTCGGCCCCAGTCTCCTCTTTTACTTTGGCAGCGACAGACATCAGGGTCACTGAATCGAAATACTCATTTCGCAACACTTTTAGATATACAGGCATGTAGCGACCTCCCACTCTTGTGCTTGGCGCCCTTGCGCAATATTCAGACGACCAACTAGTTCTAGACTAGGGGGGCAAAATCCTTCGCCTCATTAAAAAAGCAACATCCTCCCGTAGGGAGGATGTTGCTCTAGTTCTTTAGGCAGTAACTTTTTGTAGGTACTCATCGTAGGTACCGCGTAAATCCAAAAGGCCTTGCGGTGTAATCTCTAGAATGCGATTGGCAATGGTTTGCAAGAGCTGATGATCATGCGAAGTCATAAGAATGTTGCCGTTATAATCTGTCAAGCCATTATTTAAGGCCGTGATGGCTTCTAGATCAAGGTGATTGGTCGGGTGGTCAAACAGCAGCAAGTTCGGATTAATTATCATCATCTTAGCCAGCATCAGGCGCACCTTCTCGCCCCCCGACAGCACCTTAACCTGCTTCTCGCCGTCCTCGCCAGAAAACAACACCCTACCGAGGAAGCTACGCACATGATTGTCGGTCTTAATAGGCGAATACTCACGCAGCCAGTCCACCAAATTAGTGGTGACACCTTCAAACAGAGCTGAATTGTCCTTGGGAAAGTAGGCCTTAGAGATGGTAATACCCCACTTGTAATAACCAGAGTCGGCCTCCATCTCTCCGGAAAGAATCTTAAGCAAGGTGGAGTTAGCCGCTTCGTTCATACCGACAAGCGCAATCTTGTCTCCCTTGGTCATGGTGAAGCTAATATTGTCGAGCACCTTGACTCCATCTACCGTCTTGGTGAGTCCCTTAACAGTGAGTATGTCCTTGCCGGGCTCTCTCTCGGGCTTAAAGCCTAGGTATGGATAGCGGCGGGTGGAGGGAGTGATGTCATCAAGGGTAATCTTCTCGAGCAGGCGCTTACGTGAAGTGGCCTGTTTAGACTTAGAAGCATTAGCGCTAAAACGCGCTATAAACTCCTGCAGATGCTTGATGTGCTCTTCTTTTTTCTTGTTTTCGTCCTTCATCATGCGTAGGGCAAGTTGGCTAGACTCGTACCAGAAATCGTAATTACCAACATACAGCTTAATTTTGCCGTGATCCACATCTGCCATATGCGTACAGACTTCATTCAAAAAGTGCCTATCATGGGAGACGACAATAATCGTGCCCTCGTAGTCGGCAAAAAAGTTCTCTAACCACCGTATTGACCGCGCGTCAAGGTTGTTAGTAGGCTCATCTAGAACAAGAATTCCCGGGTTGCCAAAAAGCGCTTGCGCCAAGAGCACTTTCACCTTATCAGCGCCTTGGAGTTCTTTCATCAAAGCCTGATGCAGGTCCACGCCTATGCCTAGGCCCTGCAAGAGCGACGCCGCGTCTGACTCGGCTTCCCAACCGTTCATTTCGGCAAATTCGCACTCTAGCTCGGCCGCCTTTATACCATCTGCATCGGTAAAATCAGGCTTGGCATAGAGGTCGTTCCTAGCCGTAATGTTCTCAAAAATTCTGGGGTTACCCATGATCACCGTCTCCAGCACTGCTTTGTTGTCATACTGGTACTGGTCTTGCTTGAGTACCGACATGCGCACGCCACGACCCACGCTAACCTCGCCTGTACTAGGCTCGAGATCGCCCGAGAGAATGCGCAAGAAAGTGCTCTTACCCGCACCGTTCGCCCCAATAACGCCATAGCAGTTGCCTGGCGTGAACTTAAGATTGACATCGGCAAATAACTTCTGCCCGCCAAAATGCAGGCTAACATTGCTCACGTTAAGAATGGTCTACCGCCCCTTACATGTTTTAGACATACCTTTTAATAATAGCACAAAGTCAAGCCTGTTGCTCGCTTTAGCAACAATACTTTCTCTAACGAAAAGAAAGGCCTAGCGCATGCTAGGCCAATTTACCTACAACTTACACCACGCGCCCAATCCTCTTGGCCATGATGATGTCCGGCTGGCCAAAGCCGTTGGCGTCGGGCATTATGCCGACCACCACGTAGCCAAGTTTACGGTAGAAGGCCAGGGGGTGATTGTTGATACTCTCGAGGTTCTGAGCATGCAGCAGGGGGTCGGGATAAACGTCAAGGCCAAAAATATTAGTCCCGTTACTGACATCGTCGGTGCCAAGATAAATGGTCAGGGCGCCAAGCTCGCGCACTCGCTGTTCAAGCTTCTCGACAAGCAGGGTGCCTAAATTGTGCCCGCGGCTATCCTCCCTGATGACTAGCGGATGCAGCTCGTAGACATTGCCATTATATGTCTCTATACCGCCAATCCAACCCACAATATCGCCCAGTTCATTTAAAGCCACAAAGTTAATTCTGCCCTCTTCGCAGGCCTCGACCACCTCGGTGCGGGCGGACTCCATCGTCGGATACCCATCTGCACCCGGAAAAGCCATGTGGATGAGAGTAGCTAACTGCTCGGCACGGTTTTCCGTATAAACGTCGCGTAAATCCACTATTTTCACGGTCATTTCCCCATCACTCCTTAGTTACGCCAGTTCGAGAGCAATCTCCATCATCTGCGTAAAGGTGTTCTGCCGCTCCTCGGCCGAAAGCGCCTCGTGCGTGACCAGGGAGTCTGAGACCGTTAAAATACACAGCGCTTGCACACCGGCCCTTGCCGCATTCATGTAGAGCGCGGCCGCTTCCATCTCCACAGCCATTACGCCCATTTTTGCCCACTTCTGCCATGAAGTTGGGTTGTCGTCGTAGAAAATATCTGAGGAGAACACATTGCCCACCTTGACGGCAATGCCCTTCTGCTCCGCTGTAGCGACTGCCTTTTTCAGCAAAGCCCAAGATGCGGTTGGCGCATAAGTACCGGGCAAGGCATACTGACTAGCGTAGTTAGAGTTAGTCGACGCCGCCATGGCGATGACAATGTCGCGCACCTTGACGTCTTCGAGAAATGAACCGCATGACCCCACTCTAATTAAGTTCTTGACCCCATAAAAGTGAATCAACTCATAGGAGTAAATACCTATGGAAGGCATGCCCATGCCGCTTCCCATAACGGAAATCTTCTTACCCTGGTAAGTGCCTGTATACCCGAACATATTACGCACCGTATTAAATTGCACCGCATCCGCAAGGAAATTATCGGCAATAAACTTTGCGCGCAATGGGTCGCCGGGCAAGAGCACCGTCTCGGCAATAATGCCCTTTTCGCGCACCCCGATATGTGGCGTCGGAATCATGTGGAACACACTCCTTTAAACTTTCTTCTGCCCTATTATAACCTCACACACGCGCCAAGCATAGCCTGTACTAGGGTCTCACTTGTCTACAGGTTCGAGTCTCAGCAGCTGCAGACCCATGTTGCGGATCTCTACCTTTGTCTGCACGCCAAAGGTCGCCGTCTTAAGCTGGTCGCGCCACCCCTTGCTGTCCCACTCTGCGGGGTATTTTAGGCGCACCAATTGGCCTAGACTTAAGGCGTCGCTGCCGGTAGAAACCAGTCTTTGCAGGGCCTCCAGCATGTTTTGCTCAAACGTGCTCGCGATGATCTTTTCAAAAAGCTCGCTATTCTCCTGCTTACTCAGGTCTACAGTGCCGGCATAGTTGTGCAGACTGAGCCTCACATCTAGTCGTAAAGTGTAATGTGGCCGTCCCTCGGCTAGGTCGAGACTCCAATCGGCGCGAGCGCCCTCTATACTAAGGGTCATGACGCTGCCCCCGGGGAAAAATCTCTCGTCTGGGGCAAACAAGACCTTCATGAGCATGGCGTCAGCAATCCCCATTGCTACGAAGACATGCTGTGCCATGGGCAAGGTCAGTTCCCCTACCATGGTATCGCCTTGCCACAGGGCTGCCCCCACCACCTGAACATCTTCAGGAGGGGGACTTGGCAAGGCATTTTTGCCACCGCCCTCGGCCTGCTGGCCACCGCCCCCCGCGCCCTCTGCGCCTTGCCCCGGCGGAGGACGATGCTCGAGAGTGCCTATGGGACTAAGGAGAGCGGTGATGGCATCTGCGCCTGGCGTCATGACATGTGTGACAAAGTCGTACAGAGTCGTGGCTGGTGCGTCGCTCCGCCGCACAGCTCTGTGCAGAATATCTCTCAGGTGCACAGCGATGCGCTGATGATCGGGCGGAGTAACAGCTAGTAATTCCTGCGCTGTGCCACTGGCCACGAGGACATAGGCACCAAGACGCAGGTCGGGGTGAGCCATGAGGTCGTTCACAAACGAGGAGAGAGGCTGCTCGGCCGCTTGCCGACCTATGACGATGACCGAAAGGACGCCGAGAGACAACTGCTGCCCACTGCTGTGGTGCAACATGGCCAGAGCTTCACCAAAACTATGAGCGCGAAAGGTCAGCACGCGATTCTCTCGGGCGCGCTTTTCTTCCATTAACGGGTGTATTACAGTCACTGTAAGGTGTGGTTGTTCGGGCACCCAGTCTAGCCCTATAGCAGTGGCAAAAATTCGCTTTTCTACGGGCAGGGCATCCCAGCAACCGGTCATGAGCAGGGAGCAAATTGTTAAAGTCAGCACCAGCAGCCGCCTAGCCGTAATCATCGCCCGAGCCTGCGCTCTCTCTTGTTGACGAAGTAGGCGAGGGGCAGCAAAAGCACCGCGCTTAGTGTGACAAACAAAATGTCGAAGGTGCCAAAATAATCGGCGAAGGTGATTAGCCTCCTTAGTGGTGTCTCTCCCCAAGTGGATACGAGAAGAAAGGCGCCCAGAAACACTGCTGTTTTCTCAAAGTTCGCCTTGGGGATTAACCCCTGAATGAGCCGCGTGCCCATGTAGAGCTGGGTTCCCGACGTTACCACGACCATGCCGAGCCACATAAAGAGGGCCAAGCTATCAAACCGCTCTATGACCGAGGTCTCGGCGATACTTAGCATCACTAGCGTCGGCACTAGAAGGCGAGTCAGATGTTCTACGCCAAAAAACGCGAGTGCCGCCACGGTAGTCAGGGTGTAAATAGCGGTGACAAAGACCATGGCCCAAAACACTGCGCGGGCAGAATTCTGGGGTTTTTCGAGATGCGGGTAGCTAAACAGCAGTATGTCAAAACCTGCGAAGCTAAAGGAAGCCGACTTGGCGCCGGCGAGGAGGGCGCTAAGATCTGTGTCCCCAATTACTGGTTGAAGATGAAAGAGATGCCCCCGCAAAAGGGTGGCTACAACCAGCAGCATGAAGGGCAACCACACCATAAAGCTAATTTCTGCAAAGCGAGCTAGGCCGCTTATGCCTATTACAGCGGCCAGCACTGACAAGAGCAGCACTATGCCCGCCAAGACGCTGCTTGGCGTATGCATGAGCATGCGGTTAGTAATAATGGCGGCAAAAATACGCATTGTTAACACTATAAAGAAGCAGCATTTTAGAAAGTAGAGCAGCAGCCACACGCGCCCCACGATGGGCCCCATAAGCCTTAGCCCCCAGCCTGCTGGGTCTTCCTCCGGAAAGTAACTGGCTAGTCGGTTAGAAAGGAGCGCCACTATGAGGAGCACCAGCCCGGCAAAGGCCACGACCACCCAAGCGGAGCGTCCCGCATCTTGTGCCGCCACGCGCGGCAAGGAAAAAATGCCATTGGCAATTAAGGCACCGATAATGAGTACGCCATGCTGGAACGATGTGAGCCGATTTCTCACCCGCATGAGTTCATGACTCCTCTCGCAGGCGCTTAGCTTGGCGGGGGTCAGCACTGCGGTAGGGCTTACGAAAGACAAAGTCAGAAAGACTGCTAAGGCGTAGCGGGGCCAGAGGGCGCAAGTAGGGTTCGCCCAAAATTTCTAGTGAGGCCATGTGGATAACCACCCCTACCCATACGGCTGCAATGCCTATCCCCGAAAGGGCTCCCGCCGCCGCTAGCAAGGTGTAGCGCAAGAGCCTCGCTAGGCCAACGACACGGTAGTCGGGTGTCGCAAAAGAGCTAATGACGGAGACCGACACCACAATAACTAAGAGCGGGCTCACGAGTCGAGCGAGAATAACAGCTTGCCCCAACACAAAGCCCCCTACCACACCGACAGTCTGACCAATCTTGGCCGGTATCCGCAAAGCGCCCTCTTGCAGGATATCGACTAGCACCAACATCAGCACAGTCTCAATGACAGGCGGGAAGGGAATGCCCGCCCTAGCGGAAGCCACGGCAAAAAGGAGATCGGTTGGCAGCACTTCGTAGTTAAAAGTGGTGATAGCCACATAGAAGGCGGGAAGAGTGGTAGATAAAAGAAAGGCCACCATGCGCAGCGCCCGCATTAGCGTGGTCACGAGGTGATGCTCATAGTAGTCTCCCGGGCTTTGGAAAAGGTCGCTAAACCCCGTAGGCAGGATCATGGCCTCTGGTGAGCC
Organism: Bacillota bacterium; assembly: GCA_018333655.1. Taxonomy (NCBI): domain Bacteria; kingdom Bacillati; phylum Bacillota; species Bacillota bacterium. The sequence goes on from JAGXTJ010000055.1 coordinate 151,291, forward strand.
ATCGAGCAGGAGAGCGATACGACCCTCCAGGAGGTTGCCTGAAACGCGGTCGGGGCGCTCGGTGTGAATGGCTTGCGGAAAGGGCGACCAAGGGCTTTTGCCAATGAGCGTATGCAAGTACTCTGTCTCTAGCAGGCTGCCGACATCTATGTCCTTGATTTTCTGGCGCAACTCGGCGACCGTCTCGCGCGTCGCTAGATCGGTAAGGTAGAACATCATCACTCGCCTAGGGTTCCTGCGGCCGAGGTCAAAAGTCTCAATACGCAGAGTGGGTGCTGGCACCTGTTGCCGAATTAAGGCGAGATTGGTCTCTAGAGACTCCACAAAAGCCACTTTTGGGCCAAACACCGTCGTCTCTATTTCGGGAGTGGAAGTAGTGCGGCCAATACTGGCGCGTGTGCCGACCACTAAGGCTACCTTAAGTCCTTCTGCAAGTAGTACCGTTTCGCCAAGCAGTATGCGCTCCATGGCTACGCCTAGGTCAGACAAGTCGGCGACTGAAGCTGACGATAAGAGGTTGCGGACCGCGTCTACACTGGTGTTACGCGTGGCAATGTCTACTAAGGCCGCTATGCTGGAAAGCGGCATAATAATAGAGTTCGCGATGCTCTTTTCATCCGCCAAACTCCGCAGATAGAGGGCCGCAACTCTACTACCGTTAACTCCGAGACGAAACTCGCGCGCCGCGAAATCAGGGGCATGCCCTAGCTGCTCCTGTAGGTACAGTACGTCATGCTCATAACCTTGCAGGGGAATACGGCTTGTCTCTGACACTAGCTTGTCCCCACCGGTAAGCCAGGCCCTGATTTTGTCCCACCACTCTGCCACTTTAATCACCACCGCTTTTATTCTCTGCAATAAATACCATTTAATGCAGAGAGCAGCGACAGCGACAAAGGGGAAGGTTCTTTTTGTTTCAAGGCGCAGCACTTTCAGCCCCGCGTACTAGTGCTGCGGACTTATGCCTGTACGAGAAGCTCCCCCTCCTAGTAGGCTCTGCAAAATCACCCTGTAAGCAGGCGAATATGCCTGCCGATACTCTGCGCTGTGGCGTGCGGCCGGGTAGCCCTGCTCCCTATACCCCACAAGATATCGCCCGAGCTCTTGTTCGGTAAAGGAGAAAATCGCTTCGTGCGTCAGCGTTTTAAGTAACTCTAACTTCACCAAGAAATTGCTTGTGCTGCCCGTTCTCGCGGCGGCTGTAGCAACAAACATGTTATTTACTTCCTCGAGCGTGTAACAAGCGTTGTCAAGGGCGGCTAAGTATAGCCGCACATACCCATTGCCTATGTCTTCATATAGTTCAGCCCCTGCACCCTTCGCAATTGCGGCATATTCTTGGCACAAAAACTGCAACGAACTCTGCGGGTCTTTCACTAAGTGCCCGCTGCCAAATTCGTTTTGGTAAAGAAGTTTGACGGCGTCACAGGCCTGCATTAAAGGGTAGCGCGCAACATGCCAGCGCAGCACGGACTCTAATGATCTATCTTCACTCACGGTGCACCTCCCTGCAGAAGAGGTAGGCCTAGGTTCGTCTTCTTAGCTAGATCTACCCTTATCACTAAACATGCGGCTATCGGCGACGGCGATGAGCGTTTCGATTGTCTCTCCATCGTCAGGAAAACTAGCTACACCGTAACTATAGGTGCAGGGGACCACGCTGCCCCCCTCTAAAAGGGGGTCGGTTAGCAAGGCGACAAGACTTTGCCTGAATTTTTCGCACAAGGCCTCCGCGGAAGCGTTGAAGAATATACCGATAAACTCATCACCGCCCAATCTAGCCAAGACATCGCTCTTGCGAGTTTCGGCAAACAGGGCCGCGGCAATTTTTCTTAGCACTTGGTCACCCACTAAGTGTCCATAGGCGTCATTAACATACTTAAGCCTATCTACGTCGAAAAGCACGATATGAAAACTCTCTTTATACCTCCGCGCCCGCTCGAGCAGGGCCCCCGCTTGCCCATCAAAGTACCACCTATTATTGAGTCCGGTCAGCTGGTCGTGCCTAGCGAGGTAGGCTTTCTCTTGATAGAGAAAGTGGTTGGTGACCGCGATCTCTATATTGTCGCGAATAAAGATCATGGACTGTAAATCATCATCATCAAAAGCGGCCAATTCAACCGAGTCCACACTTACACAGCCGATAAGTTCTCCTTGAACATATATAGGCGCGATGACGGTAGAACAGATGCACCGCCCGCCTTTGTCTTCCGTGTTGACAAAGTAAAAGGTGTCAATCAGACGCAGATCAGGCACATTGACGACGCGGTCCATCTTGCCGCGTGTGGCGCGGTAAAGAAAAGACTCCTTAATCGGCACTTTAAAGGATCTCAAATCGTCCGCAAAGCCGGCCCCGGCTCCAAAAACAAAGTATTCGCCTTCCTTGAGCAGCACCGAGCCAATGGCAGCCCTCGGAATCGCCTGTAGCGCTTTAGTCAAAATAACCTGGCACAGCTTCTTAAAGTCTTCCACCTCGAGCACCGTCTGCGTAACCTCGAGCATCAGTTCGCGTAGCCGAGAGAAACGCCTCAGTTTTCGTTCGGTGGATTTTTTCGCTGTTACATCGAACAAATGAATTAGTGCCAGGGTTATCCCCTCTGAAGATACACTCCTACACCGGCACTCTAACCACAACTCCTGTGTGCCGTCACGCCAAAGCCTGCCCTCGGCGAAAGACTCACCCTCCTCTAGCGCCCCCGACCAGAGAACATCAAGTGGCAGCTCCCGTAGAGCATCGTTTGCTTCTGCTGCATTTTCCGCGCAATCGGCTATGGTTTTGTCCATGCTTAGTAGCTGCCGGCACTTTTCATTCAGCGCGACAACTTTGCTGCCGTCAAAGAGCAAAGTGGCCACCGGCAGTAGCCCAATAGCCCAGCAGAGATCACTCCTATTCACCGGAGCGGCAATACGAGGCGACTGCAACACAATACCCCCCGCCCTAGGTCCTCTTCCTAGTGTCCAAGCCCTGTGTCCTAGCACTCATTACCTATGCTCATACTAACATATTTTATGCTTTTTTCACATGAGGGAGCCTACTTACGCCTCTTCTACTTGCAGGACCTACTCCCAGGCCAACGGCGTGACTTACTCGCCAAAACCTTGCTGGCAGCGCTTGGCGATAGGAACATCGGCCGGAAGCAGGCTGTACGTAAGCAGCTCGCTCGGCCTTACCCATCTATAGGCGTCGTGCACAGACATAGTGAGATGGCCGGCTATAATCTCGCACCTATAGGCCAGTAGGCGAATAGCGCCACCAGCGGTCAGGTAAACACTTTCGGCTACAAAAGACTTAATGCCAACACGAACGCCACATTCTTCCATCATTTCTCTCACCAAACACTCTTCGGGCGTCTCACGGGCCTCCACTTTTCCACCGGGGAATTCCCAGCTACCGGCATGCTTTTCACTAGGGGCGCGGCGCGCCAGCAGCACCTCTCCCGCCTCATTCAACACAATCGCCGCCGTAACATCCTGCATTTTCACACCTTCTTTTTTCTTAAGGTACTGCCGCTACCGAGGCTATTTCAAGGCCGGCGCGCCAGTATTGACAAGAGACGGTACATCACCTAAACTAGTTAGTAGCATACCCTAGGGGGTATCTGAAGGAGGAGTTTTCCATGTTGCATGTAACTGACAAAAATTTTACCGAAGAAGTACTCGCCGCTCAAGGCGTGACTGTGGTGGATTTTTGGGCGCCATGGTGCATGCCCTGTCGCATGCTCGGCCCCATCATTGATCGTCTGGCCGAGTCCTATACCGGCAAAGCCAAAGTAACAAAAGTCAATGTCGATGAGAACCAAGTCACTGCGGGCAAGTACAATATTATGGCCATTCCGACCGTGCTAATTTTCAAAAATGGCCAAGAAATGCACCGTATCCCTGGTGTCATGCCAGAAGCCGCACTGAAACAATTGCTTGATAAGACACTCTCCAGTTAAGACCCATTGTCTAGCACTGTGTCATAGTAACCTGCGAACCAGCCCTCTGTCCTAGACGGTACCCTGTTTAGCTTTATCAGGCTGTGACACGAAGAACATGAGCCCTGCGGAAACAAAGCAGAGCAGCCCGAGAAAGACGAAAGCAGCTGCGTAATTATTATTTGTCGTTTGCAAAATAAGCCCAGTTGCTACGGGACCTAGCAGGCCAGAAACAAAGCCGAAAGACGTAAAAACTAAGCCAAAGATGACGCCGAAGTGCTTGAGGCCGAAACATTCGGCGATAAGCGGCGCAGAACAGGCAAACAGTGTGCCGTAGCCAAAGCCAATGGCTGCGGCGAGAAACAATATCAGGCTTAGAGAACTAACGGAGGCTAGCATCAAGTAGGCCACACCAGCTAGCACAAAACTAAGCGCTAAAGTTAACTTCCGCCCCAAAACATCAGAGAGTGCCCCCGAAACTAAGCGACTCAGTCCATTCGTTAGATTGAAGGCGGCCAAAATACTAGACGCACCCGCGAGGCCAAGCCCGAGGTAGAGTCCATAGCGCACCGATTGCGTGACCATGGTAATGCCAGCGGCACCCATAAACGACCACACCAGCCATAGTAGCCAAAAATCCTTCGTGCGTACGGCTTGCGCCGGGGTCAAAGTTAGGTTAATGGCCTCGGCTTGGCTCGCTGCTGCACTAGACGGGCTACGGCCCTCGCTCGATGCGGGCTCCGAAATAAGCTGCGCGGCCAGTAGACCGATGACCAAGGTGAAGGCGCTAATAGCAAGACCAAGAGTAGCGTGCCCATAAGTATCGAGCCACAGACGATATAGAGGCACTAGTAGGGCCGAAGATATGCCAAAGGTCAGATTGACGATGCCTGAGACCGTTCCTTTAATATGAGGATAACACCGCTGCACAATGCCGATACCCGGAGAGTAGATGAAGCAGGTTGCCGTCCCGATAAGAAACGCCCAGCCGTAAATCATCCAGACATTTGTAACCACCGCCGTCATGGCTGCAGCCAACGCGGCGAGCACTGTACCGAGCATAATCAAGGACTTAGCGCCTAGCCTGTTCGTCCACTTACCGACGACAAACATGAAAATGCCAAGTGCGGCTAAGAGAAAGAACATCACATAACTCAGAGCACCTGCACTTACCCCTAGGCTACTACCCCACACGGTGGACATCAGCCCTGGCAGCCCGAACACCAGTGACCCTGGGAAAAAGATGGCCGCTGCCGCCCCTACTACCACCCACATCTTGCCTTGCCCTGCCAATTTCTGCGTTGCCTGCGTTGTTTTAGTCAAGTAACATCCCCCTTAATCTTCTCCCTCCTCACTTCGCCACCGAGGAGCGATAACCTCTTTGCACAGGTATGTCCAAAAAAGCAATAAAGGAGGCTGCTATGCGTACATTCAATATCAAAACAAAGCGCACGTTTTCTGCTCTTCGCCAGTATGGGTGGTTATTCACGCTGACCGTGGCTTTTGGCGGCCTATGGTACCCCCGACTTGGCCTCTTGGTTTTCGGTGTAATATTTTCGTTAGCGGTTATGTCGCTGTTTAAGGGCCGCTACTGGTGCGGCAACTACTGTGCCCACGGCAGTCTTTTTGACCATATTTTGCTGCCACTCAGTCGAAATCGTAAGATACCTAATGCGCTTAAATCAGTGTACGTACAAGCGGCCGTCATGACTTGGTTTATGTACAACCTAGGCTCGCGTTTTGTGCGCGTGGCCGGTCTCTGGGGCGAGCTACACTTTTGGGATCGCCTAGGGTTTGTTTTTGTCATGAGCTACCTCATGGTGACCATTGTGGGCGGCACGCTGGGCCTTTTATTTGCGCCACGCAGTTGGTGTCAGTTCTGCCCCATGGGCACCATGCAAGTGCTCATGTACAAACTTGGCAAGATTTTGGGCTGGACTAAGAGGAACGACCGCAAAATTACGCTCGAAGCCGCGGTCAAGTGCCACAAGTGCGCTAAGTGTGGACGCGTCTGCCCCATGCAGCTCATGCCGCACACAGCCTTTTCGGCAGAGGGACAGTTTAACGACGAAAACTGCATCCGCTGCCTGACATGTGTAGAGAACTGCCCTGCGAAAGCGCTCACGCTCTCTACGACAGATGAAGCACGCCTTGTGGTGGGACAGAGCAACACTACGGGCTACAAAGGACGTCTGAAAATCACGGCGACGATTACACGCATCGAACAATTGTCTAAGGATGTGCGCGAGTTTACCTTCTCTTTCGTAGAGCCGCCCACTGTCGCCTACCTGCCTGGCCAGTACTTCGTAGTCAAAGTAGAGGATAGGCCTGAGGTCTATCGCGCCTACTCTGCCGCCAGCGGAGAAAACAACCAGAGTGTGCGCCTCAGCATTAAGTACATGCCTGGCGGGTACGGCACGAGCAAAATATTTGACGAATTTAAGGTGGGTCAATCGCACCAACTCGAGGGTCCTATGGGGAATGCGTTACTCGTTGACCTTACGGCGAAGAAATTCCTCTTAGTGGCCGGCGGTATCGGCATTACACCCTTCATCCCCATAGTCGATCAACTCTTGGCAGCAAACAAGCAGGTCACACTTATTTACGGCGTGAACACCCCTGACGAGTTCATCTACGATGAGATTCTAGCCAGCGCGGCACAGAAATCGGGCAACTTGCGCTACCTGAAGGTTGTGGCTTCTCCTACTCCCAATTACACCGAACGCAAAGGTCTAGTCACCGATCTACTGGCCGAGCTAGACTTAACTGATCACAGGATCTACATGTGCGGCTCAAAAGGCATGGTCACAGCGACTACGAAAGCTCTTATGACTCGCGGCATAAAGGAAGAGCACATTTCCGCGGAAAGCGCCTAATACTTTGACCGACAAAACCACCAAATCCCCCTGGCCTTTAGCCAGGGGGATTTATCATAAACTTAGCCCAGCCCGGCAATCGGTCGCCCATCCCTACGGGAAAAAGGCAGCCCTAGCAAGTTGGCCATGGTGGGTGCGATATCCACCATCTCTAAAGCGCCTAAATCGCCACGCCTTAACACGCCATTGCCCGCAGCTATAAAGAGACAAGTATAGTCCGGTTTGTGTGGCGAGTACCCATGGGTGGCATACTGCTTGCCGGGCGCAGTAATGTAGTGCACAGTTGGTTCGGCGATGGCTTCGTCGAAGTAGTAACCTTGGCGCGCTTCTATCACTGCCGCAATACCATGTGCCCCACACAGGTCGGGAAAAGCTGCCGGACCGTGCACTGCCTCTATACCATACTTGTCTTCGCCCGCAGCTTCTAAGAGTATCGCCATAGCTTTTTCATGCGCTGCCAAGTCACCCTCACGCACATAGAGGTAGGCACTGCCACCCGAACATTGCACATAGGCGCGCCATTCGCTCTTCCCGCCATCAAGATTAATTAGGCCCTGCTCACGCAGCAAATTGTTGGGTCGCACTCGGTAGTCGACATTTAGTTGGCCGTGGTCGCCAATGACCAAGAAAGCGGTCTCCGCAAAAGTACCGGCCGCCTTTGTCGCCCCGATAATGGCGGCCAAGCGGCTATCCATGCGCTCTAAGGCCTGCCTGGCTTCAAGGCTGTCTGTTCCGAAGTAGTGCTTTTTGTCGTCAAGATCGATTAAGTGTATGAGCATCAGGTCCGGCCGCTTAGTCCTTAGGGTATGCACAGCGCTTGCGGTGACAAAGTTGTCGAGCGCAGGCTGACTTGCCCCCGAGCGCAAACGTCCAAAACGTAGCTCTAGCTCAAGGCAAAACAAGGGGCTCCCATGGCGCATTACTTTGAGCGCTTGGTTTTCTCCTGGTAGTGCCGCAATTTCTGGCAAATTGTAATTGATGTTAGCACCGCCCGTGACCGGCCACAGTAGCGCTGCAGTACGTAAGCCATGCACAGAGGCTACCTCGTAGATGGTCTGTGCCCTTATAACGCGGCTATACCAATACCAGGCCTTTTCTTTCTCTGGCACTAAAGGCTGCAGGGGATTGTTGTGCAAAATACCGTGTGTCGCGGGGTGCACCCCTGTGACCATGGTCGTGTGTACCGCATAAGTAAGCGTAGGAAAGACACTGCGCAGCTCTCGGCTAAAAGCACCTTGTTCCAGCAGGGCACGAAAAGTGGGGAGGCTATTCACTTGCTCCCAGTTGTCGACTGACAGAGCATCTACAGATATGACGACTAAGCGTTTAGACATATGCCCTCCTCTACATAGCTACTTTTACGGCAGCTGTACCTCTCTCCGACCACCAGAAAAGGATGGCCCCCACAGTAAACTGAAACATGACGCTCAGCACCCCAAAGCGTGGGTTGCCCGTAGCCTGAGTAAGCATGGCGAACATCGCGGGACCAAGAATTGCGGAGAATCGAGCGAAAATATCGTACATACCAAAAAACTCATTAGAGCGATTCTTAGGGATCATTTTGCCAAAATGCGAGCGAGAGATGGCCTGGATGCCTCCCTGTGCGGTGGCCACGAGCAGGGCGATGCCCCAAAAATCCGCCGCTGTCGTCATGCGAAAACCGAGGATGCTGATGACCATGTAGATGCCGATACCTGCTAAAATCATAGTCGCACTGCCGAGTTTTTCGGCTAGACGCCCAAAGATAATAGCGCAGGGAAAGGCTACTATTTGAATGACTACTAACGCAGCTAGCATGGTCTCCGTGCCGATGCCCACGCTCGCGCCGTAAATAGTGGCCATGCGGATAATCGTACCGACGCCGTCAATATAGAAGAAGTACGCCGCAAGGAACAAGAACACCCGCCGATGCTCCTTGGCGTTACTTAGGGTGGCCTTTATACGGCGAAAGCTGGCAGCGATGGGGTCAGCCACTGGTTCAAGAAAATGCACTTGCTTGACGTTGCGTAAGAGTGGCAGAGAAAACACTGCCCACCAGAGAGCCGTAATTATAAAAGAAATCTGGGTAGCTAAGAGGCGTGGCACACCTATGCGCTCGCCAAACATAATCAAGGCAATAGAGCCAACAAAGGGAATCGTGCTGCCCCCAATGTAACCTAGGGCAAAACCGTAGCTCGAGACCTTATCCATACGCTCAGAAGTAGTGACATCCACGAGAGACGCATCATAGAAGATGGAAGCACCGGCGAACCCAATGGCAGTGACAATCGAAATGCCTAAAACAATTTGCCACTGCGTGGACAAAGCGAGAGCAGCAGTCGAGAGCACCCCAATGGCCAAGAATACTTTGAAAAGACGCATCTTCATGCCCTTGTAGTCCCCGAGAGCCCCGAGTAAAGGCGCCATCATTGCAATAATCAGAGAGGCGGCTGCGGTAGCATATCCCCAGTAGACACTTGACGTAGTAGAAGAAATCCCAGCGGCGCCAGTCAGCGAAGTAAAAAACAGCGGCAAAATCGCGGCCGTCACCACCGCTGAGTATACGGAATTGGCCCAGTCATACATCATCCAACTGCGTTCTTCGAGCGAGAAACCCTTGAGCAAAACTCGCACCCTCTTTCGCGTTCAGCTTAACTACAGCTTACACGATAAGCGATAACACAGTAGTTTGACAAGTGTTAATTGGACGAAGCGCTAGGGACGGTTCTCCGCGCTTCACTTCACTAGAACTACTGTCTGGCGCAAGCACTGCCTTCGCCCCCACCGCACTTTTACTACTAGAAACCGAGATTATCGAAGGCTGCTAAAGGCACCACTGCTTCATCTGTGTCCAGATAAGAAAGCGATACGCGGTCGCCCACCGCAGTCACCGCAATTTCTGCGCTAAGCGAGGCCGTAGCGGTAAATATGCGCTCCGAACCTGTGACCCGCAGGAAGAACACCGTTTGTCCGTCGGAAGTTGCAGAGCCAATCCGCGACACCACGCCCTCATGGGTCTGTAGCGCGGCTATGCCAGTCGGTACGATGCCGCCAATGCCCTGCCCTAGGTACTGCTTGTAGGCCATCACTGCTTGCAACATGGTCGGTTCCACGATGGTGCGCCCAGTACGGGCGTTGACGATACCTACTGCCTTTAAGATATTTGTTTCTGACAAGACAGGCACTACGTAGGACTCCGCGCCGTAGAGGTTGTAGAGCAGAGGCTGCGCCCCCCTCCACCCCACGAAGTCTGCCACTGCTGCATTGACCGAGGCTACCGCTGCGGCCTCATTAAATATGCCCACGGCATCTTTGTAGTAAACAATTTCACCTGTGCGACCATCCATCATGGTGTAACCCATGAGCGAGTCGTCTTCACCCGGTGAAGTATGCCCGGTAAACCAGTAAAACCGCCCGTCTGGGCCCACCACACCAAAGACATCTACCTCGCCCTCCCACGCGGTCGGCAGATGCACATCGCGCTGACCAATGACAGAGTTCCAGTAACCATGTACAAATCGGCCAAACCAAGAATTGTGCGCTTCGGCAACTTGTTCGGGGATTACTTGGTCAACCCAAGTGGGCACCTCAGCCAGAGCATACTCACGCATTTCTCCCGTGGCGGGGTCAACAATTACTACGCCTGTCACCACTGTGCCCGTCTTACCAACTGTAGGACGCCCAATGCTCATGACCCACCTAGGATTGCGTTCGTCGTCCAACTCAAAACTAGGGCCAAGTAGCAGCACGTCTCCATACTGCCCATAGACGTGACGGAAGAGGTCGCTGGCAAAGAAGGCCCCACGGGTGTACTTTAGTGGTGCGGGCACAAACTCGGCTGGCGCACCCGCATCCTCAGCGTCTACCATGACAAAGCCCGGCGCCTCGCGAAAGCTCCACCAGCGCATCAGGCCGCGAAAGTCTAGCGGCGCGACCCAGTAGAGCTCCCCATCTACCATCTGTATATTTAAGTGCCCTATTTCAAAGCCTGCGCCCATGCCGCCTAGGATTTTGTCCGCGCGCCATCTGGCGTTCTCAATAGGCACCAGCCTGATATGCTCAAGGTGCATGACGGGCAAGGGCTCTGTGGCTAGCCTGACCACCGGTGTGTCTCTAAGCTCGGTAGCGTGAAACGGCACCACCAGTACATTGAGATAGAATGACACTCCTAGGGTACCAACAAAGAGCAGCGACAGTAGCCAGCCAACCCTCTTTGCTGGCTTCTTTTTCCCCGTCCATACTTCAAGCATGGTGGCAGTAATATTGAGGGCCAGTGGCAGTAGCACCACAGTGTAGCCCACGTTCGGCACAAGGGCGGGCAAAGTTAAGTACACCCACAACAGACAAAGCGGCGCACCAACAACTAAGCGCCAGACCTGCCCATGCAGGTAGCGCTTCATATTACCAAGCAACAAGTCAAACCGCAGATTAATCAGGCCAAGCAGCATGATTAGGAACACATTAAACACGCTAATCCCCCCTTGTATGGTTACAAACCTACTACGCAGCGTTCTGCCCATAGTTTCAGCTCCACAATTCTTGCAGGACTAAGTTATTCGCGTGGCGAAATACTCTGATTTAGAAGTCACCACCAAGTACAGGTAAGGGGGAGCTACTTTGTCTAAACAACTGACACGAGCCGAGATACGGGAGCAGGAAACCTGGAACTTAAACGACATTTTTTCTTCTGTAGAGGAGTGGGAGGCCGAAATGGCCGCTTTGCCGCCCCTCATTTCTGCTGTCACACAGTACAAAGGCCTCCTAGATAGAGGCGCACTGACACTTCTCGACTGTCTTCTGGCTCACGAGGCCTTGCAGAAACGTGCTACCAAAGTCTTTGCTTACGCCTCTCTAAGTATTTCTAGCGACGGCACCAACCCCTCGTTCCAGGTGATGGCCAGTAAAGCCGGAGCCGCCATGGCACATCTTCAGGCGCAAACCTCTTTCGTGCTCTCTGAAGCCCTGTCACTTCCTGCGGGACGACTCGAGCAATATCTAGAAGACGAACCCGCCCTAGACCCTTTTCGTATTACCATAGAAAAGTGGCTAGAAAAAAGACCCCACATGCTTAGCCCCGAGACGGAGATGGCACTCGCGGCCTTCGGGCAGGTTCTTAACGCTCCCGCCGAGGTGTATGAGACCTCGCGCACGGCAGACCTCGCCTTTGATGCGGTGGCAGACAGCACTGGCAAGCTCTACCCCATGTCACTAGGCAGGCATGAAACCGCTGCAGACACATTCCTGCGTAGAAATGCCTACGCGGAGCAAACCAAGGGGCTTAAAAGATACCTACACACCTACGGCACCGCTTGGGGCACCGAAGTAAAAAAGAATGTAGTAGCCGCTAAACTGCGAGGCTATGACTCTGCCGTGCACATGCTTCTTGATCAGCAAGAAGTGAACATCGATATCTACAACAACATTCATGATGTCATTCTCACTGAGTTAGCCCCCCATATGCGCCGCTATGCTAGTCTACGTAAGCGCGTGCTCAAACTTGAGCAACTGCTCTACTGCGACATCGAGGCGCCGCTCGACCCTAGCTACAACCCCGAGACCACCTATGAAGAAGCCTGCCAACTCGTGCTCGAAGGCCTCCGTGTACTTGGCCCCGAGTACGCACAAATCATGGCAGACGGGCTGCAAAACCGCTGGATAGACAGGGCCGACAACATCGGCAAGCGAACAGGAGCCTTCTGCAATTCTGTTTATGGCGTGCACCCCTACATCAGCATGAGCTGGGGCAACCGCATGCGCAATGCCTTAACACTAGCGCATGAGCTAGGCCATGCGGGGCAAGGCGTACTGGCGCAGCGCTACCAAAGGCTAGCCAACACCAGGCCCACCATGTTCTTTATCGAGGCACCATCAACCATTAATGAACTGCTCGTCGCGGATCGTATTTTGGCTTTAAGCACGAGCAATGAGATGCGCCGCTGGCTTATGATGCAGCTACTCATGACCTACTACCATAACTTTGTGCGCCACCTCATTGAAGGCGAGTTGCAGCGCCGCACTTACGGCCTAGCAGAGGCAGGGCAGCCCATCACCGCCACCGTCCTTAACAAAGTGCAAGGCGAGATACTGGCCGAGTTCTGGGGCGACGAAGTCACACTTGACGAAGGAGCAGAGATGGTATGGATGCGACAAGCTCACTACTACCGCGGGCTCTACCCCTACAGCTATGCCGCAGGGCTCACCATCGGCACGGCAGTAGCCCAGGCTATCCAAAGCGAAGGCGCCGCGGCAGCCGAGCGCTGGGTTAATGTGCTTAAGGCTGGCGGCACTCTCAAGCCCCTCGCCCTAGCCAAAATGGCCGGCGTCGACATGACCAACAAAAAAGCCATCCAGCAGGCCGTGGCCTATGTGGGATGGCTGGTTGACGAGGTGGAGAAGAGTTTTTCGTGTTGAAGACGACTACGTTCTAACCCTTAGTCGCAATGACAAGCATCTCAAAGTCCTTAGTCGTAAGCTTGTCGTTACGGCTGAAAGCGCCGAGTTTAGCCCCGAAGATTTCGATGCTGTGAAAACCGAGGGATTTTAGTAGCCAAGTCATCTCGGAGGGCACATAGTATCTTTCGTTACACTCTAGTTCTCTTTTGAGGCCTGCGTCGTCTTCGAAAGTGGTCACATTGTGGTCGCGAAAAGTCATAAGATCGAAGCTATGGTCCGCATACTGCGCGTCAGTACTCTTAGAGTCGGCAGAAAAGAATTGTTGCATCGAATTAAAGAGAGGGAACAGACCATTCAAGGTCGTCAAAATAAACTTGCCGCCGGGGGCAAGGGCTTTGGCGGCCTTGCTGAGGATTTCATAGTTCATCTCATCTGTCTCCATTAAAGGAAAGGCGCCCTCGCACAGCATAATAGCGAGATCAAACTCTTGGCAGAAGGCGAGCTGCCTGGCATCTCCTTGGCGAAAGTCGACCTCTACGCCAAGAGCCGCAGCCTTTTCTCGGGCGCGCTTAAGCTGAGATAGTGACAAGTCGACGCCTACCACGCTGTAGCCGCGCCGCGCCAGTTCAATTGAGTGCCTGCCCGTCCCGCAGCCAATGTCTAGGATGCGAGTTGCTTTGTTATGCTGCACTTCTTGCTCTATGAAGTCGCACTCACCAAGCGTCCCTTGTGCGAAGCTTTCTTGGTCATACTTCTGTCCGTAATTGGCGAAGAGCTCTTCGTACCACTGTTTCAAACTATCACTCCTAACATCATCGTTCAAATCGCCTAGTCAACTTTTACAAAGGCGGCTAGCACGCTCACCATTACCGCTGCCACGATGCCGCCCGCAAAGCCGTTGTTGTAAAGATTCATACCGCCATGCAGGAAACCAACATTCATAACGACTGATAGGTGGATAAACCCCGCAATTACACCAGCGATAATTCCGAATTTACCAGCTATAGGCGCCAAAGTAGTGCCGAAAAGGGCTGCTAAGACGGCTCCGGGGTCAGAAGGAGCCCATGTTTGCACCATTGTTCCCATGTAGACACCGAGCATAATCGGAACAATATTCTTGATGTGCTTACCAAAGGCACCAAAACCAACCATGGTCAGCACGCCACCTAGCGTGGGGCCATTTAGTTCTGCACCACAGAGCAAGAGGTAGGCTATGCCGATTAAACCAACCAGACCCATATTGACAAATGTAGCCCCGGTGCCATTCAGACTCGTAAAGTCTGAGGGCACGACGCCCGTACTACCTACTAATTTACCCAGTAACTTGAATGAGTTCGCATCAAGCCACAGGCCAAGCAAGACCAATGACACAAAGTAGGCCACGAAAATTGGCACAAGAGTAGCGTTGTAGCCCTCACCCCAGATAAGCGTCGCCTTATTCTGCAAGCCATAGCCGCGAAACAGGGCCATAAAAACGGTGCCTGCAATTCCGCCGGTAACCCCAATATTGTATATATTGTAGCCCTTGTGGAATGTCAGGCAGTGCGCTGCCAATGGCGGCAGTATGAACCCGGCAATGGTGCCAAAGAGAACGCCTAGCGCGACCCCCACGGCCGGGCTGAAATCAAAGCCCACGGCGAGCTGGCTCACCATCGGCGCTAGGGTAGTGCCAAAGAGGGCTGGCGCGATGAACTTCTTAAAGGGCTCTTTTTTTATCACGGCAAAGAGATATACCCCCAAGAAGATGGGCCATACGTTCACTATATTTTTACCAAACAAGGCAAAGCCAGCCATGGTGAAGATGGCGGCAATTACTGCGCCAGAGATAGTTGCCTTAGAGACAGCGACTACAGCTAGGCCGATCAAAGCGACCAAGCCGCTATTTACTAGGGCCGCTCCCACGCCACCGACAACCATGTAATCGGTAAGGAGAATGCCGGGGGATTGCAAAATAGCCAATATCCCACTATACACTTCCGCAGAATCAACCATAAATAGACCGAGAAGTACTAACGCCGTAGCGTATGCCGCGAGAATGCGAAATTTCACTTGATCGCCAATCATTTTCGCTTCCTGAACGGCCGCTAAACCCACATGAGACATTTTTTATCTCCCCTTATACCATTCTAGATGCCTCGTCAGCCGCACATATATCTTCCTTGAACACTCCTACGTAGACCTCGGAGTAACAGCAAACACATCAATTCTACTTGTTTGCCTAGCTGCATACAAGTAGATTCTGTCCCCTCTTTGTAAAGTAAATTTTGCAATTTGCGTTGATGGGTGCCTCCACCTAGATAGTGCGGGTGAACAAGAGGAATGTGAAGTCCTCTTGTCAATCGAACATGTACATGAATCCGGTCAACCCGCGCGAGGCACAACTCACCGCCCTCACCCGCGACGGCTTTTTCCGCCGCGAGGGGCATGATACTTAATAGTACAGCAACGGCACCTGTGGCTCCCTACATGGTACAGCCAAGAAGGAGGACGAAATGAATACTACCGGATGGAACTTTGACCACACTTATGCCCTTCTTCCGCCAAAGTTCTATGAGTTAAGGTCCCCCACACCTGTGCGCACTCCGGAATTAGTGCTAATTAACGCAGAACTAGCCGCGGAGCTAGGGCTCTGCCCAGAAGCTTTGCGCAGTAAAGAGGGCACCTTGGAGCTTGCTGGCAATAAGATGCCAGAGGGCGCCCTAACGCTGGCACAGGCCTATGCAGGGCATCAGTATGGGCATTTCACTATGTTAGGAGACGGGCGCGCGCTCCTACTGGGCGAGCAAATTGCCCCAAGCGGCGAGCGCTTTGATATCGGGCTTAAAGGTTCTGGTCGCACCGCATTTTCACGCGGTGGAGATGGACGAGCTCATCTTGCCCCCATGCTGCGCGAATACGTGATTAGCGAGGCCATGCATGCTCTTGGCATACCCACCACACGCAGCCTAGCAGTTGTGCGCACTGGCGAAGTGGTAAGGCGCGAAACTGCGCTGCCCGGCGCAATTCTTACGCGCATAGCGCGAAGCCATCTTCGCGTCGGCACTGTGCAGTACGCCGCTCAGTGGGGAGAAGGAGACGACCTGCGCGCCCTAGCAGACTACGCCATCAAGCGACACTTCCCTGAGCTACTAGGGGAGGCAGGACGCTACTTGCTCCTCCTTAAGGAAGTTGTGAAACGCCAAGCGGCCCTCGTAGCCAAGTGGCAGCTCGTGGGATTTGTCCATGGCGTAATGAATACAGACAACATGTCTCTTTGCGGCGAAACCATCGACTACGGTCCCTGCGCCTTTATGGATGCTTACGATCCGGCTACGGTGTTTAGCTCTATTGATACCTATGGCCGTTACGCCTACGGCAACCAGCCGCGCATCGCCGCCTGGAACCTAGCTCGCCTGGCCGAAGCTCTCTTGCCTTTGCTACCTAATACAGGCCAACAAGCATCTGCCTTGGCCGAAGCAGAACTCTCCCTATTCGCGCCCGTGCATGAAAAGGCCTGGACGGAGGGGATGCGCGCTAAGCTTGGTCTGCACGGCGAGCAAGCGGATGACGCGCGGCTTTTCGCAGACCTGCTTAAACTCATGCATAGCTACCGGGCCGACTATACGAATACTTTTCTCGCCCTAACCTATAATGACTTCGCCAATTCCGCCATGTTCGCCAGCGCTGAATTTGCACAGTGGCGTGAACGCTGGCAGGTGAGGCAGAAGCAGCAAGAGAAAAAAGACCTGTCGGCACACGAACTGATGCTCACAGCTAACCCTGCCCTCATACCGCGCAACCACCGCGTAGAAGAGGCCCTGCAAGCGGCAGAGCAAGGCGACTTAGGCCTTGTAGAACGGCTCTTAGCTGCACTCGCCAAGCCCTACACGCACTCGGCAGAGCAATCTTTCTACCGCGAGCCCTCAGGCTTGCCTTATCGCACCTTTTGCGGCACATAGCTGCTTGGAACGGCTCGCATCATCTATTATGGTCGTACTGAAGGCGCAGACTAAACCCCACTTAGGGAATAGCCTGCGCCTAAACATATTCGCCGCTTCATTACTTAAAGAGCTTCTTCAAAACGTCCCATATACTAAATGTCACTCTGCTATACACCCGGTTATATGCCGCCTTTTTGGGATTAGTGAGCCACCCCCATCCCCGCGGAGCCTTAATCCCGAAGTTATGCCTAGCGATGCGTTTTAGGCTCGTCCTTGCGGATAAGCTCTTCTTAAGACTCGGGGTACGAAATCCAAACTTCATATTGCAGAGCCCCCCTTTCACTTGTGGTGAGAACGTGACCTCTACTACCATTCTATCTCGCCCGAGTATTCCACGTTCAGGCTTCTATCCCTCTATATTCCGGGTCAGTCTCCTGAAATCTTTCTACCTCTACTTAAAGGGCGCCCTACTTGTTCGTTTCGACTCCTTAATACGATGGTAGGCGCCTTGCGCAACGCACACTACTTTATGTTCCTTTCCGATTATTAGGCGTGCAGAGAAGTCTTTGCGAATGCATTTCACCTTCATACTTCACCTCGGAACAACGGTCTTCATTGCAGCCAAAAACTGCTATTGAATTAGCATCAAGCAGCCTTGAGTGCTCCGTTGGTATCGACAGAATCATCTCAGCTGACTAGGAGTGTTGTAGTCTCTAAGACCTACCACCAAGACAAATCTCCTGCTGAATCTAGGCTCTATTGTCAATATTCGCCTATTTTCACGCAGAGACTGTCCGCATTGCCTAAATTTTACTAGAAATCGCTTGAGTGTGACCACACTGATGCGATAGAATAACTTGATAGGAACAGTGTCCATGTTCGCTATGCCTATGATACAGAAGGAGGTTGTTTAGTGGACGAATTCAAGTATGAGATTGTCGAGCAGATCGCTATCCTCTCAGAGAAAGGGAAATGGACCAAAGAGCTCAACAAGGTCAAATGGAACAATCATCCCGAAAAGTACGACCTGCGAGATTGGAACCACTCCGAAGGCAAGATGCGAAAGGGCACAACCCTGACAATAGAGGAGCTCTCTAACCTAAGGCAAGTACTAAACGCCCTAAACATCTAGAGCGGAGGTTGTGCGGTGAGCCGCATCCATAGTGTTTTTCAGTTCCTCAAGGAATACAACAAGCTGCATAACCCTGTCATCACAGATCTGGCTGACCAGAAATGGAGCCAGGTCTTTTCCTCATTACCTTCACACCCAGATATATGGGACATTTTTACATCGGACAGCCTGGAGAGCGCAGAGATTCTCAAAGTCAGGCGCCCCATCACTAGCCCATGTCCTCAGCCGGACAATTCCCTCCTTGAGTGGCTTACTGGGGATTGGCGGCAAGCAGATGTTATCAGTGCGCAATTCAGCGAAGCAATTGCCAGAGGCAGAGCCGATGAAGAGTCGCGGGAGGAACGGTTTGGTGACGATCCCAACAGACCAGAACTATTTAGATCATGGCATAAAAAAAGGAGCGAGTGGGTTCACCTCGAGCTACAAAAGAGGCCCGTCATGGACTTTTACAACTCACTCTATAGCTTGTACTCAGAAATCAAGCGCGAAGGGGAAGCAGTCGAGCTCGTGCTTGGCAATTGGATGCTCGAGTGGAGCAGAGGCGGGACGTATACCTCACATCCACTCTTGTTAAGAGGGGTAGTACTTGAGTTTGACCCGAGCACACCAGAGTTTATAGTCACTCTTGGCGAATCAGGCACTGAGCTGTACACCGCGCTATTGCGCTGTCTTCCGGGAGTGGAGCAGACTACGCTTAATGCATTCATAACTGAGATTGAGGAAGCCGGCTATCACATTGCAGACATCGACAATTGGAAACCTATAATGTCACGACTAATTGCAGTTCTGCACCCGCAGGGCATAATTGTTGACGGAGACTACAGCGCCCCCACCACGCCATACATCAGGGCTAACCCAGTGCTGTTCCTCCGGAAACGCACTCTTGGATTCACGGCCTTCATTGAGCGCGTCTTAGAGGACCTTAACGCCAACGCCGCCACACCACCCTCATTCATGTCCGGCCTAGTCGGCGCGCACGATGACGAAGCATCTCTGGAGCCTCTAGATGAGAACTGGAACTTCAACGGAATAGACGCTGATACACTCTTGACGCTGCCAGCCAACAACGAACAGCTTAACATCGTCAGACACCTTGTTAGAAGCGGCGCCGTGCTGGTCCAGGGGCCACCAGGCACTGGCAAAACGCATACCATTGCCAATCTCATTGGACACCTCCTGAGCCAAGGGCAGAGTGTCTTAGTCACCAGCCATACTGAAAAGGCCCTCACCGTCTTGAAAGACAAGATATTTAAAGACCAAAATAACCCTGACCTAGATTTGCAGAGCCTTTGCGTTAGCCTATTAAGCTCTAAATCCCAGAAAACTGAAATGGATAGAACGATTAACACCATGACCGAGAAAATATCCTGCCATGACCGTGTAGCGGCAAAGATGCGGATTAGCCAGCTTGAGCACCAACGAGAGAAACTAATAGTAACGGCCCAAGCTGTCGCACAACAATTAATGCAGTTGCGTAGGTCCGAGTATCTGGATCTTATTTACGATAACCACACAATCTCCCCCGGGAAGGCTGCTAAATTTGTTAGAAACGGAGAAGGCAGTTTAGACTTCATACCGGGCAAGGCTTTTGATAACACAATAGGATTGCCTTTATCGAAGCATGACTTGGCCTCGCTGTACCAAACCAATGGTGAACTGACCGCCGAAGAGGAGGCTATGTTGTCTAGTCACCTACCAGAACTAGATAGCCTATGGACCGCAGAGAAGTTCCGTGAGGCGACCAAGGAATACTCAAGCATCAAGCTGGTCCTAGCAGGCAATCCGCTAACTACCCCACAACTGCTTGAGCTCGAGGAGTCCATCTTGTGCGAGTTGTCCCAGTCCACACTGAGAATGCAGCAAATCCTTAAGAGGTTTGACCCTCTTCAAGTGAGTTTAGCCAACCGCATCGCGGAGGACCCCATATTTACAGAGCTGTGGCAACCAGTTCTCCGAGAAATGGACGAATGGTTGGCTCGCTATGACATTTGCAGAGTTATTAAATTCGAGAACGAGTTTACTATCCCGCTTGAGTTGTTATCCACGGAGACAGTTAGTATCCTTGATGAAATTATTGCTTCTGGCGCACAACAGCCAATAAATCTCCTCACCGGCCTTATCAAGCCCAGATGGAAGAGGATTTCTGTAGGAATAAAGAATCACGGACGCTCTCTTCAGTCTGCGCAAGATTTTAGTAAGGTCAGAGCGCTTGTCGCCTACGAGGTTCAAAGGAGCCTGCTTGCATCACGCATTGGGAAGCTGTTAGGCGAGATTAGCGCACACGGAGAGCTGAACACTATTTTAAGCGAATCTTATTGCAGACAGATATCACAAAAAGTAGTTCCCATGCTCAATTACTCTTGTGAGATCCTGCGCCCCTTCACAATCGCGCTCAATAACATTCGCACTCCCTCTCTGTCCCCAAAGGACGATCCTTGGACCTATGATGAGGTGTTGTCCACCCTCAACAATACTATAGTCCCTAACCTTAGTGCGGCCATATGCACAAATCGCTTAAAGGCCATGGATCAGTTGTGGGCAGATCAGTCACGCATGACACGCCCCCTTGAGCGCCACGGCTCGGCCTTCAAACTGCTGTCTTTGGCGATTGAAAGCAAGGATCCAGATCGATATAAAGCGGCTCTTGAACATCTCTCTGCCGTCTACGACAAACGTGATATTCATTTTCTGCGGCAGGACCTCCTAAAGAAACTAGATGACATAGCCCCCTCTTGGGCCGATGCAATACGCGCTAGACGTGGCATCCACGGGCATGTTGAAGTGCCTGAAGGCGTCGAGTCCGCCTGGAAATGGCAACAGCTAAATAACCAGCTCTTGCTTTTGCACAGCCAAAACCCTCTTGCCCTGCAAATAGAGAGTCATGACTTGTATCGCACCCTGCTTACCAATACCCGCGAGTTAGCCTGCGCAAAAGCATGGGACCAAGTGGTCGGCAACATTACACCACACCAGGCACAGGCACTTGAGGGGTGGCGTCAGACCATGAGACAATATGGCAAAGGAACTGGAAAAAATGCAGGCAAATTTCTTCAACAAGCCAAGGGCCTTATGCCCACATGCCAAACTGCTATCCCCGTCTGGATTATGTCTCTAAATCGGGTCGCCGAAAGCTTTGACCCCCGCGCCAACAAATTCGACGTACTGATTATTGATGAAGCTAGCCAGGCCAACATATTGGCACTAGCGGCACTCTATCTTGGGAAGAAAATTATCATTGTTGGTGATGAAGAGCAAGTAAGCCCAGAGGCCTTCGGCATCAAGAGTGAGGACGTTGAAGCCCTCATTAGCCAGTACATCCCCAGCATCCCCCTTAACCATTTGTATAACCCCCGTACCTCAATATACGACCTAGCTAAGCAATGTGGCTTTGCGCCCATCATGCTCACCGAGCACTTCCGGTGCCTGCCAGAAATAATCAAGTTCAGCAATGAATTGTCTTACGGCCTAAGGATCAAGCCACTCAGGGATGCCTCAGGGGTCACAGTAACCCCTGCTGTGGTTGAGTATCGGGTTCCTTATGGAATGAAGGGGAAAAATAAAACTAATGTGTTAGAGGCAGAACATATCGCCTCGCTCATTTGTGCTATGGCCACGGATCCCGCCTACAAGGAAAAGACCATTGGAGTTATTTCCCTCCTAGGGCAAGAGCAAGCCTATGTTATCGAAAAACTGCTACACAAGTATCTGGACCCTGCTGAATACGAGTCCCGTCGCATCCAGTGCGGCAGTTCGGCACAGTTTCAGGGGGACGAACGTGACATTATCTTTTTGTCCATAGTAGATTCACCAAGAGAAACTGATGGGCCCTTAAGGCTCATAGCAGAAGAAGGCAACAATGACATGAACCGGAAGCGCTACAACGTTGCCGCGAGTCGGGCGAGGGATCAGCTCTGGGTGGTTCATTCCCTTAATCCTGATATCGATCTCAAGCCACATGATATTCGGCTACGCTTAATCAGTCATGCTCGAAATCCCGCGGCAAATACTGCTGGTGATTTAACTGTCGCAGAATCAGACTTTGAACGGCAGGTCATGACCCATTTGCGCACAGCTGGCTACAAAGTGAGCCCACAGTGGCGTGTAGGTGCGTATCGCATTGACATGGTGATAACTTGTGGCACCCAAAAAGTTGCTATTGAGTGCGATGGCGACAAGTGGCACACCATCGATAACCTCCCAGACGACATCAAACGCCAGGCGATTCTGGAACGACTAGGGTGGCGCTTCATTCGAGTCAGGGGGAGTGCCTTCTACAGAAATCCTGACGACGCCATGAAACAGATATTTGAGGAGCTAAACCGGCTGTCTATCATGCCCGACTACTCTCAACCCAACACTTCGCACAATTGCCCTAGCGAGAATAACGAGAGCAGCGTTCTGAGTACGATTAAGCGCATGTCTGCAGAAATCCGTCGGGGATGGCACCCCCTACGCATCGTAGATTCCTCTGAAGCTCTCGAACCCTCCCCCCAGCACACCGCAAAACCGACCACTAAGGCGGCAGTAAAAGACACACAGACGAAAGCGAAGCAGGAGCAAGTGTCAGATTCTATAGAAGACTATAGTGCACATACGCCTCATCTGAGTGTGCCAACACAGAGCGGGCGAGCACCTCAAGAAGCAGACACACCGCGCATCACAAAGAACGATGGTCAGGCAGATAGCAAGATCGCTAGACCCGTACCCCTCTTCGATTTTAGGCAGACTTCAATACCACCAGCAACAGAACCCGCAGCGAGGAAGCCGCTTGCTGGAGCGGTCATTGACAAGCTCCCCAGCGGGGCCAGCCCCTCGACCCCTACAACTAAGAAGCCCCTCTTTGACTTCCGAAAAAAATAAGGGTACGCCGGAATACCGATCTGTAGTACGCCTAGATGATCTCCGCCGTTCTTGGCATGCCCAGAACTGGATTTAAAGGCGATCCAATATGACTTTTCTCCGCTGTATAGTTGCGCGTAAACTAGTTACTCTAAGGAGCAAACATCATGCGAATGCCGGAGTTCTTCGACAATGTGAGTAAGACTGTAAGAGACGACTTGCTGGTTACAATTAAGAAGGGCGACAAGCTGTCCGTAGCGGCGGCCTGTTTCTCGATCTACGCCTATCAAACCCTCAAGAAACAGCTTGATGGCATTGATGAGCTGCGGTTTATTTTTACTTCGCCGACATTTCTGCAAGAGAAAACGCCTAGAGAAAAGCGCGAGTTCTACATACCCCGCCGCGACCGCGAGCGCTCCCTCTACGGTACAGACTTCGAAGTAAGGCTGCGCAACGAACTGACCCAAAGAGCCATCGCCCGCGAATGCGCAGCTTGGATCCGCAAAAAAGTGCAATTCCGCTCTAACCAGACAAGCGGCTATATCAGTGGTTTTATGAGCGTGAACGGAGAGATCACCACGACGTATACGCCCCTCCACGGGTTTACCACCGCTGACATCGGGTGCGAGCGGGGCAACAATATCATTAACCCCGTCAGCAAGTTTGATTCGTCGCATGCTAATGGTTACCTCAGCCTGTTCAACCACATATGGAATGACACCAACCTACTGCGTGACGTGACCGAGCAGGTCATCGACAGCATCACCGCCGCTTACAAGGAAAACGCGCCGGAGTTAATCTACTTCGTGGCGATATACCATATATTCAACGAATTTTTGGCAGACGTTTCTGAGGATACGCTGCCAAACGAGGCTACCGGCTTCAAAGACAGTAAGATCTGGCACAAGCTCTATGCCTTTCAAAAGGATGCTGCCCTGGCTATAATCAACAAGCTCGAGTCCTACAGTGGGTGCATCCTTGCCGATAGCGTCGGCCTCGGCAAAACATTCACCGCGCTTGCCGTCATCAAATATTACGAGAACCGCAACCGCTCCGTCCTCGTGCTGTGCCCCAAGAAGCTATCGGACAACTGGAACACCTTTAAGGGCAACTATGTCAACAACCCCGTCGCCCCCGACCGCCTGAGGTATGACGTTCTTTACCATACAGACCTTTCGCGGGAGCGCGGCAAATCCAACGGGCTGGATTTAGACAGGCTTAACTGGGGCAACTATGACCTTGTGGTCATCGATGAGTCACATAACTTTAGAAACGGCGGCGACTTTTATGGGGAAGACCGCCGCGAGAACCGTTACCTGCGCTTGCTGAACCGTGTCATCCGCGCAGGCGTAAAGACAAAGGTCTTAATGCTTTCGGCGACCCCAGTCAACAATCGCTTTATCGACTTGCGCAATCAGCTAGAGCTCGCCTATGAGGGCGAGGCGAGTCGTATCCATGAAAAGCTGGGGACAAAACAAACCCTAGATGAAATTTTCCGCAATGCCCAAAAGGCCTTCAATCAATGGAGCAAGCTCGACGAGGGCCATCGCACCACTGACGCGCTGTTGCGAGCGCTAGACTTTGACTTCTTCACGCTTCTCGACAGTGTGACCATTGCCCGCTCCCGCAAGCACATCGTAGATCATTACGATATGAGCGAGATTGGCGCCTTCCCTGAGCGACTAAAGCCCCTCTCCTTGCGCCCGCGCCTTAGTGATTTACCTAGCGCCATAAATTACAACGAAATCTATGACCAGCTGATGAATTTGAACTTATCGGTGTACATCCCGACTAACTTCATTTTTCCGAGCCAACTCGCGAAGTATGTCGACACCTCGCTAAATATTAACCGGGCGGGGCGCGAAATGGGCATTCGTCGTTTAATGAGCATCAACCTCTTGAAACGCCTAGAGAGCTCCGTAGAGTCCTTCCGCTTGACACTCGGGCGCGTCAAAAAACTGATTGACGATACCCTTGCCGAGATAGACGCCTTCACCCGTGGGGGCGGCTCGGTTGTAAAGTGCCAGGAACTGCTTGGCGACGAGGCCGACTTTGATGAAGATGACCGCAACACCGAGTACTTCGCTGCCCAGCACAGCCTCAAAATTAACCTCGCCGATATGGACTACAAAACTTGGCGCGATAGGCTCGCCGCGGATGCCGAAACGCTCGAGCTACTTAAATCGATGATCGACGATATTACGCCTCGACACGACACCAAGCTGCAGACCCTACTCGGGCAAATCGAGAGCAAGCTGACAAACCCCCTCAATGAGAATAACCGCAAAATCCTTATCTTTTCGGCCTTCTCCGACACGGCGGAGTACCTTTACGCCAATGTCAGCGCCTTCGTTAAGTCAAAGTTCGGGCTCGACACGGCCCTGATTACCGGCAACGTAGACGGCAAGACAACGATTAAGGGGCAGCGGGCAGCGCTTAACGAGGTGCTGACCTTGTTCTCCCCGATTTCAAAAGATAAACATCTGCTTATGCCACACAGTCGCGACGACATCGCCGTGCTAATCGCCACGGACTGCATCTCAGAAGGCCAAAATTTGCAGGATTGTGATTACTGCATCAACTACGATATTCACTGGAACCCCGTGCGCATTATTCAGCGGTTTGGGCGAATCGACCGTATCGGCAGCCGCAATGCCGTTATTCAGCTTGTCAATTTCTGGCCTGACCTGGATTTAGATGAGTATCTTGCCCTCAAAGGGCGGGTTGAAACAAGGATGCGAATTTCCGTAATGACCGCCACCGGCGATGACGACCTTATCAACACCGAGGAAAAAGGTGACCTTGAATACCGCAAGGCACAACTACAGCAACTTCAAGAAAAAGTCATGGACATTGAGGATATACAATCGGGCATCTCCATTATGGACTTGGGGCTGAACGAGTTTAGGCTGGACCTACTGGCCTACGTTAAACGCGTCGGCAATATGGACACCCTGCCCTTAGGTCTGCACGCCGTTGTGCCTGCCTCAGCAGACTGCCCTCCGGGCGTAATATTCGTCCTTAAGAACCGCAATAACAGCGTAAACCGCGATATGCAGAATCGCCTGCACCCCTTTTACATGGTCTATATGGGCACAGCAGGCGACGTCATCTGTGACCACCTTTCGCCTAAGAAATTGCTCGATAGATTCCGCGATCTGTGCAAAGACAAGTCGACGCCCGTGGTGGATGTTTGCCGCACCTTCAACGCCGAAACCAAGGACGGGCGCGACATGCGGCACATTTCTTCGCTACTGACGGCTGCGATTAAATCAATTATCGAAGTAAAAGACGAAAGCGACCTCGACAGCCTCTTTCGCCCCGGCGGCACGTCCGCCTTACATACCACCATCAGCGGACTAGACGACTTTGAGATGATATGCTTCTTAGTGGTGAGGTGACGCTATGTTAGAGCTACCCCGTTCAACTGAGGTGAACCGCCGTGTGCCGAAAGAAAAGCTCTACGCCCACACAACCCTAACCACAGAGGTGCGCGACCTAGTGAAAGACCAGGTAGAATCTGTCGTCTGGCGCAACAAACTGGCGGAGAATACCGCTGGCATCGCCACCGGCGAAACAGTGAAAGAGCTCCAAGTTTTTGCGGTAACCCTGCG
This sequence comes from Bacillota bacterium, assembly GCA_018333655.1. Classification (NCBI taxonomy): domain Bacteria; kingdom Bacillati; phylum Bacillota; species Bacillota bacterium. The sequence continues at coordinate 177,961 of JAGXTJ010000055.1, forward strand.
TCAGCGTGGGTTAGATAAACGCGTCCTGCAGGTCATCGCCAAGGCCATACCCTACAAGATACTGTTTGTGCTCATTTTTGGTGACGAAGCACAAGCGTGGATCGAAGTGGCCGGCACGTTTTACCACACCGCATGGCTCGCAGTCGACAGTCTGCCGCTGAAGTTCACGGGGCTTAATCTAGACGCCGTCTATGAGAACTTAGCCCGACAGGTAGCGGGCGGTAAGCTCGGCGAAGCCGGCAACATCGCCGCAGCCGTAGCCCGTGACAAACAAAGGCAAAAACTCGAACGCGCCATTGCCGCCTTACAGAAGAAATCGCTGCGCGAAAAGCAATTCAACAGACAAGTCGAACTAAACGACGAGCTGAAACGACTGCGAAAAGAATTGGCGGGGCTAGGATGAGTGCCTAACGAATACCAGCAGCACTCTCGCCCGTAAAGTCAGCTTCTAAGCCACGCAGGTATGGCAGTTAGCGCAGCCTATAGTTGCTAGACTGCCCTCATAAAGGAGGAGTAAACCCATGTCTATTAAAATGAAATTCGAAACACCAGACCTTACCGCCGCGAACGTGGCGAAAATCGCCGCACTGTTTCCCGGGGTGGTTACCGAGGGCAAGGTTAATATTGATCTGCTACGCACCATGCTCGGCGATGACGTGCACGGCGACGAAGCCTACGAGTTTACATGGGTGGGTAAGCGCGCCGCCATTGCCGAAGCAGGGCGGCCAGTTCGCAAAACCCTCCGCCCCTGCGTGGAGGAGAGTAAGGACTGGGACACGACCGAGAATCTTTACATAGAGGGGGACAACCTCGATGTATTGAAATTACTGCAAGAAAGCTACCTCGGCAAGATCAAAATGTGCTATATCGACCCTCCGTATAACACAGGGAAGGACAGCTTTTTATACCGTGATAAATTCACTATGGACGCGGATGAATACGATGAAGCTGTTGAAATGTATGACGAAGAAGGCATGAAAAACTTTCGTGAAAATGTAAAGACAAACCCTCGTTATCATTCCGACTGGTGTACATCCATATATCCTGTATTGGTGTTGGCCCGAAACATCCTATCAGATGACGGGATAATCCTTATTAATATGGATGAAAATGAAATTATCAATCTCCAAAAACTCTGTGCGGAGGTTTTCGGAGAGTCTAACGATTTAGGGACAATTATTTGGGATAAGAGAAACCCCAAAGGCGACGCGAAGGGCATTTCATATCAACACGAATACATTGTTGCATACGCCAAGAATAAGCTGTCATTTGTGGAAAAATGCAAAATGCAACGCCCCAAAAAAAATGCCGCGGCAATTATTGCAAAGGCAAATCAAGTATTTAAGAAGGTAGGAGCTAAATACACTCTTGAAGAAGCAAACCGCGAATTTGCATCGTGGGTTTCTGCACAAGATGATTTTAGTGGTGGCGAGAAAGCATATAACCGCATCGACCAAAACGGAGATGTGTATAGGCCAGTTTCAATGGCATGGCCAAACAAGAAAAAGGCTCCCGACGATTACTTTATTCCCCTAATACACCCAATAACAAAAAAGCCGTGTCCTCTTCCAGAGCGTGGTTGGCGCAATCCCTCTGCTACAATGAATGAATTGTTGCGTGAAGGTTTAATTCTGTTTGGTAAAGACGAAACAACTCAACCTAACAGAAAATATTTATTAAAAGAGAATATGTATGAAAATATTCCATCGCTACTTTATTATGGAGGAAGCGATACAGACTTGCTTGCTGAACTGGAGATTCCTTTCGACACCCCAAAGGTTGTCAGCATAGTAAAGGAACATATACAGTCTTTTACTGCTGATAGTGATATTGTGTTAGATTTTTATTCCGGCTCCGCCACCACTGCCCATGCGGTGATGCAACTGAACGCCGAGGACGGCGGCAAGCGCAAATTCATTATGGTGCAATTACCGGAGCTTTGCGCACCGGACAGCGAAGCGGCGAAAGCGGGCTACGCCAATATTTGCGAAATCGGCAAAGAGCGCATACGCCGGGCGGGTGACAAAATCAAAGCTGAAGTTGGCTTGACCGCCCAAAACCTAGATATCGGCTTCCGCGTCCTAAAAGTCGACGATACTAACATGACCGATATCTACTATGCCGCCAGCGACTACACTCAAGAGTTATTGTTTCAAGTAGAAAACAACATTAAGCCCGACCGCACAGATATGGATTTGCTCTTTGCCTGCCTCTTAGACTGGGGGCTGCTACTTTCTCTGCCGCACACGCAGGAGCAAATTGATGGCTTCACTGTTCATACCTACAAAGGCGGGGACCTAGTAGCCTGTTTTGAGGCGGGTATTAGTGAAAACGCCGTCCGTGAGATCGCCAGCCGTGAAATAGCCGACCGCCAGCCGCGGCGCGTCGTTTTCCGAGACTCAGGCTTCGGCAGCTCGCCGGATAAAATAAACGTGTTTGAGATTTTTAAGCTGCTCGCGCCGAATACGACTGTCAGGGTGATCTAGGAGGTGACGATGAATGAAGCTGCAATTTAGGCATCAGGCTTTTCAGGCGGACGCGGCAAGGGCGGTCTGCGATGTGTTTGCGGGCCAGCCCTTTCACACGCCGACCTACCTCGTAGACCCCGGCCTAGGGCAAATCAAGATGGAAGCTGACCAGGCCTTCACGGGCTTTAACAACGCGCCTATCGCCCTAGGCGACGCTCAGATTCTAGAGAATATACGCGCCATACAGCGCGCTGGCCAAATCAAGCCGTCCGAGGCACTTGAAGGTCGCTACAACCTGACTATCGAGATGGAGACTGGCGTGGGCAAGACCTACACCTATATCAAGACCATGTATGAGCTCAACAAGCGGTACGGCTGGAGCAAATTCGTCATTGTCGTGCCGAGCGTCGCTATCCGCGAGGGGGTATATAAGTCGTTCCAAATAACCGAGGATCATTTTGCCGCAGACTACGGCACTAAAATACGCTACTCCATCTATAATTCGGCGCGATTAACCGAGATTGACCGTTTTGCCTCCGACAGCGCGATTAATGTCATGATCATCAACAGCCAAGCGTTTAATGCCAGAGGCAAGGACGCGCGGCGTATTTATATGAAGTTAGATGAGTTTCGCTCTCGCCGCCCCATTGACATCTTAGCTAAGACGAACCCTATTCTCATCATCGACGAGCCGCAGTCGGTAGAGGGCGCGGCTACCAAGGAGCGACTTAAAGAGTTTACTCCGCTGATAACGCTGCGCTATTCGGCGACCCATCGGCCGGACAGCGTCTATAATATGGTTTACCGCCTTGACGCGCTCGAAGCCTATAACAAGAGGCTAGTTAAGAAGATTGCCGTTAAGGGCATCTCTGTTTCTGGCAGCACGGCTACCGAGGGCTATGTCTACCTACAGAGCATCAATCTCTCTAAGGGTAACCCCAAGGCGACGATAGAGTTCGACGTAAAAGGCAAATCCGGCATCCGCAAGGCGGTAAAAAATGTAGACGAGGGCTACCGTCTGTATGACAACTCCGGCGAGATGGCTCAGTACCAGGACGGTTACACTGTTATGCGGATCGACGGCAGAGATTCGTCTGTAGAATTCACCAACGGCAAGAAGCTTTTTGTGGGCGACGTCATCGGCTCGGTCAACGAGGAGCAGCTGCGCCGCATTCAGATCAGAGAAACTATCCTCTCGCATATCGAGCGCGAGCGCGAGTTGTTTGCCAAGGGCATCAAGGTGCTGTCGTTGTTCTTCATTGACGAAGTGGCGAAGTACAAACAGTACGACGCCCAGGGCCATGCCACCGGCGGTACTTACGCCCAGGTCTTTGCGGAAGAATATAACGAGATTACTGGCTCTATGCAGCTTCGGCTGGAAGATTCCCCAGATTATATAACATACCTGGCGGGCATCCCTGTGGAGCGAACACATGCCGGGTATTTCTCTATTGACAAACAGAGCGGTCGCATCATTGATAGCAAGCTCGGAGACAGAAGGGAACGCACCTCCGACGATGCCGATGCCTACGACCTTATTATGAAGGACAAGGAGCGCCTGCTTGACCGCAGCGAGCCTGTGCGGTTTATCTTTAGCCACTCTGCCCTGCGCGAGGGTTGGGATAACCCAAATGTGTTCCAAATTTGCACCCTGAAGCAAAGCGGTAGCGATGTACGCAAACGGCAGGAAGTCGGGCGCGGTTTGCGCTTAGCCGTCAATCAAAGCGGCGTGCGTATGGACGAGAATGTTCTCTCGCGCGATGAGATCCACAACGTCAATGTGCTGACCGTTATCGCCAATGAAAGCTACGACAGCTTTGCCAAGGCCTTGCAAGCTGAGCTTGCGGAGGCGGTCTCTGACCGCCCGCGCAAAGTCGAGGCGCAGCTGTTTGCCGAGAAATTTGGCAAGGTTACCGCTTTGGTAATTTACGAAAGCATGATTAAAAATGGCTATGTCCAGCGCGGTGAATTGACCGAAGCATACTACGAAGCGCGTAAGAACGGTGCGTTTGAATTGCCAATAGAAGCTGCCGCCCGCGCCACCGAAGTTCGCGCCGTGCTTGATTCCGTCTATGACCCAAGCGCTAACAAACCAGTTAATGCCCGCCATAACAATGTCGACATAACCCTAGACAAAAACAAAATGAACAGCCGCGCCTTCCAAGAACTCTGGTCGCGCATCAACAGCAAAAGCTACTACATCGTCAATTTTGACGAAGCCCAACTGATCGAGAAAGCTATCGCGGGGCTAGACGCTAGGTTGCAAGTGCCCAAGGTTTACGTCAATGTGGAGCGAGGCGAACAAGCCAGGACCATCGAGTCCAAAGAACAACTGCAGGCAGGCGCGGCATTTGTTCGCGCAGAAATAGTGCGCGAGGAAGCAGCGCCTAGCACTACGCTAAAGGCGAATAGCACCGTTCGCTACGATCTTATTGGCAAAATCGTCAACGAAACAGGGCTGACACGAAAAGCGGTAGCCGCAATCTTGATCGGCCTAAAAAAGTACGTGTTTGACCAGTTCGCCGACAACCCCGAAGAGTTTATTCTGCGTGCCGCCAATATTATCAACGAGGAAAAGGCCACGGCAATTATCCAGCATATCACCTACGATAAACTGACCGCCGCATTCGACACCACTATTTTCACCGAGTCCGGCCTAAAAAAAGGCGCCTTGGGCGTAAACGCCATGGCCGCCAAAAAACATTTATACGACTACGTCCTCTACGACTCCAATATCGAGCGCGACTTTGCCGCCAAACTAGAGGCCCATAGCCAAGAGGTCGAAGTCTATGTCAAGCTGCCGCGGGGCTTTTACATTAGCACTCCCCTCGGCAAGTACAACCCCGACTGGGCAATCGCCTTCTACAAAGGCACGGTGAAGCACATTTTCTTTGTCGCGGAAACAAAGGGCACTATGTCCCCCGTGGACATGCGTGAGATTGAACAAACGAAGGCCGACTGCGCCCGCGCGCATTTTCGCGCCATTAGCGGCGCCACAGTAATATACGATGTTGTGGATAGCTATGAGCAGTTATGGAATCTGGTGCAGAAATAGACGCCAAGGCTACGCTAGCCCCGCACCCTGTGGCGCAGGGAAGAACGCTGCAAGAGAGGTGGCTTTATGCCGCATAGTATTCGAGAGTTGTTAAATGAGTTGCCTGGAGAGGTAGTATACCAACACAGGCTAGCTGCTCGATCTGCCCTCCTTGATGAAATACCTAGAAATATCCACAGAAAGCTGTATCTCCCCCTACGTCATGAGTTCCCCCAAGGCCTTTATTCCCATCAGACTAAGGCCATTAGACAAAGCCTGTCAGGTCGACACGTAGCCCTTGCCACGTCAACTGCATCGGGAAAGTCACTTTGTTTCGTTTTGCCCACCCTCGACGCCCTGTTGAGGGATCCTCAGGCGTGTGCTCTGTTTGTGTACCCACTAAAAGCACTATCTGGCGACCAACTCGAATTGATTACACATTGGGCAGAACGAGTTGGGCTAACAAGCCAAGTCTTTCGGCTAGATGGCGATATTAAGGGTGAAGAGCGAAATCAGGCCCTAGCACGCGGAAGATTATTTATCTGCACTCCTGATATACTTCACACCACCATCCTCAGACGCAACCTTGATGAGCATTACACGCGGATCTTTAAAAACCTTGCCTATGTAGTTCTGGATGAGTGCCATGTTTATGATGGGGTTTTTGGCAGTCATATGGCGCTCGTTGTTCGGCGTCTCAGGCAGGTGTGCAGGAACCATGGCAGCTCACCTCGATTTATCGTAGCAAGCGCTACCATCGGACAACCGCATGAACACGTCAGCAACCTCATCGGGACAGATGCAGTCGACCTCATCACCGAGGACATGAACGGCAGTCCCACGGCAGAACGGGATTACTTCATGGTGAACCCCGCCAACACTGAGAGTTCATACGGATACATCATGAAGCTCACCCGGGAGCTTGTTAAGCGAGTCACCCAATTTGTGGTATTCTGCAACTCGCGCAAGGAAGTCGAACAATACGCTTTGAGTTTACGTCAGGATTCCCCGAAAATGCATGATAGCATCATGCCCTACCGGTCGGGATACGAGTCTTCGGATCGATCTGCGATAGAGCGGGCACTCCGGCAGAAAACCCTCCTCGGCGTTTTCTCCACCTCTGCCCTCGAAATGGGCATCGACCTACCTAATCTTGATATCTGCGTTATGGTCGGGTTACCCAACAGCCAAGTCAGCCTCATTCAGCGTGCTGGTCGCGTAGGCAGGCGGCGCCCCGGAGCTGTAATCATTTGTGGCAAGGAAACCCCGTTTGATGAGTATTACTTCAAAAGGCCCGCTGATCTTTTTAAGCGGGCCCTAGAACAAACCACCGTCAATCTGTCAAACCCGAATCTTCTCATTTCACACTATGCCTGTGCGAGGATTGAAGGGGGAGATTTTGAGAATCCTCGTCTGGACCCCGATATTTTTGGCCGAGAGTTTATAAATATAGCCAAACAAGTGCATCAGTTTGATTACGCGCAGGACATTCTCTATGACCAGGAGCCGCACTTTAAGATTAGCATCAGATCGATTGATGACCCGGTCTATAAACTTGGCTACGGCCACAGCACCATAGAAATACCCTTAGGGCAAATAACCTACTCTAGATTGATGCGCGAGGCCTACCCTGGTGGAATATACCTGCACCTAGGAACCCGCTATCGGGTAAAAAAGGTCATCTTCGGCAAACGCGAAGTGCTTGTCGACCGGCGTTGCCCCTTTGCTTCCACAAAACCTAGGCTTGAATCATGGGTTAAACCTAAAACAACACTTCGCAAAGGCGCGGTGCGATCATGGCCAAGCATTGACGTAACAGAATCCACCCTCAGCATAACGGAAAAGATCACGGGATACCTAGAGAAGTCAGCCTCAGAAGAGAGAGAGGTGGTGTATAAGCAGCCTCTGATGCGGTACTTCGTCACTTCTGGCATAGTCATAAAAATAAAAGGGCTCTCTAGACTGACGCATGGATCTATAGTGGGCTTCGCTAATGCTATCGAAAACTCATACCCCATTGTCTACCGCTGCGCTCGCGCCGACATTGGGAGCTATGCCTGGAGCAAGGAAGAGCACGAAGGACATATTTACCTGTATGATGCCACTCCTGGCGGACTGGGCATCACCTCATCTGCCCTCGCCCATTTTGAGAAGCTCGTCGAGACTGCACTTGATGGCGTGATCAGTTGCGAATGCAGCCTAGACGAAGCCGCCTCTATCCATGGCTGTATAAAATGCGTTAAGTCCAATATGTGGCTGCGCTACCCGAACAGCACCCGGGCAGATACTTTATTTCTTCTAGAAGAAATTCTCAGGGTAGTCACGCAATCGGCAGCGGAGATTACTTTGCCGCAAGATCGTAGACCTCCGTCTCCATCGCAGCGGAACAAGTATGGCCGAACAGTGTTAGCTAACGGATCCGTAGTTTACACTGGTGCGGGCCACGAGGCAGTAGTGATAAGCAGTACCCCCATGGAGTCTACTATAAGTCCTGGGGAGAGGTTGTATCTAGTTCAAGGCGCCATGGGGGAATCTAAATCATTTATAGGCAGCAAGCTAACGCTGATACAGGGAATGGTTGAACTCTGGTGCGTCAACTGCGGTGCCGATTCCATCTCCATGGAAGATGCAGTATGTCCGATTTGTGCAGAAAAGCTGATTTAAGGGAGGAAGATGGCGATGGATGAAGTAATCCGAATCATCGGAGGGTCGGGCTTTACAGTAGCGCATGAACATCTGGCACACCCCCGGGCATCGCGCATGTTGCCTTGCCCTGAAGTGCATCATCTTATCGCCGAATATGTGGCGAAAACGTATTCGGGCCAGCTCTTCAGGCACCAGGCCCTAGCAGTACAAGCTGCCCTAAAGGGGCAGAATGTCGCCCTAGTTACAGGTACTGCCTCAGGTAAGACCCTGAGCTTTGCCATCCCAGTATTTGACGAGCTGCTTAGAAACAAGCAGTCAAGAGCCATGTTCTTTTATCCCACCAAAGCCCTAGCAGGCGATCAACTCAAGTCCCTGCAAGCGCTTGCGGCAGCTTTAGGAATGCCGGGAACTGTTTTTAGATTCGATGGAGACACCTCCACCGATGACCGCAAACGGGCGCTTACCAGTGGCCGGCTACTCCTGTGCACGCCAGATGTATTGCATACGACAATGCTTAAACGCCATAAAGAAACTCTTTACCACGAGTTCTTCGCCAACCTGAGATCCATTGTGCTAGACGAATGCCACATTTACAGTGGCGCTTTCGGTAGCAACATGGCCTTTGTGCTCAGGCGTCTACGGCAGGTGTGTCAGTCCAAAAACTCACCCCTCCAGTGGTTCGCCGCCAGCGCCACCAGCTCAGACTCGGGCAACCACCTCAAACTACTCACCTCGGAAACGTTCACTATCATCGACGAAGCGGAGAACGGCGCTCCCTCCGGAGGCAGAAGATACATCCTTGCTAATTGTGTGAATGAAGCTCAGGTTTCTTCCGTTAATCATCTCATTGCCACCTTGGCCACCGAAAAGAAGAAATTTATCGTCTTTTGTCAGTCGCGCCGACTTACTGAGCAGTTCTACCACGAACTGACCTCGGCTCACCCAGCAATTATGGGCACAGTGATGCCATATCGCTCGGGCTACGAACCAACAGATCGACAAGACATAGAAGACTCCATACGAGACAACCGCCTGGTAGGCGTCATATCGACATCAGCACTTGAACTAGGCGTTGATCTGCCGGAGATGGAATATTGCATTCTCATTGGCCTGCCCACGACGGCAATTAGCCTTATGCAGCGCACTGGTCGCGTCGGTAGGAATCCGGGCCAGCAGGGCAAGGTTATCATTTTCCCCTCAGACAATGCTGTGGATGACTACTATCGTCGACACCCAGACAAGATCTACACACGCCCCTTGGAGAAACTAGTTCTACACATCGATAACCGTCAGTTGATCCTCTCGCATTTCGCTTGCGCCAGATATGAGAGTCAAAGTTTCGACAGCCCAGACCTCGACAGCAATATTTTTGGGCCAGATTTCGTAGAGTTGGCGTCTACTGTAAACAACCTCGATACCGTCGATGACATCCTAGTCAGCAGTGACCCACACTCAATGTTGGGGATTCGCGGAATCGGCGACCCCACGTATGAAATATACACTAGCGGTGGCGAAAAGCGCCTAGGCACTATAACTTGGTCACAAATACTTAGAGAGGCCTATCCTAAAGCTGTATACAGGCACATGGGCGAAGCCTACAGAGTAGAGCGCATTCTATCCCGCGATTGCGTAGTCAAGGTCAAAAAAGAGAATCGCAACCATAGTACTTCCCCGGTAGGACACGTTTTTGTACGCGAACGCACTGGCGCGGGGGCAACGGTCTATAGGCGTGCAACATGGATAGACAAGGTTGAGCTCCTCCACACCAACATGGTTGCAACAACAGTAACAAGTGGCTTTAGAGAAAAGATTAACGGGCGATGGGTGCAAGAGAAGTATCAAGCACCTCTGCAACGTCGGGTTTTCTCTGAAGGTGTCTGGTTCAAACTGCTACCGGGCTTTGGCGAGGTCACTCGGTCAGGTCTCAACACCTTTGTTCACGCGCTCTCCAGCGCATATGCCATATACATGCCGTGTGACACTGCTGAGTTAGCCACTCATTCTATGCGCAAACCAGATGGCAGTTCTTGCATGTATGTATTTGATACCACTTCGGGGGGACTCGGTATCTCAGCAGGCCTCTTCGACTGCTTTCAACAGCTACTGCCTATGGTAGAGGAGAGGCTATCCACCTGTGGCCACTGCGATACCGACCGCTTCAATAGTGGTTGCCCTGCGTGCGTCCAAGGACCCCGTTGGTATGACGACAATGACCACCTAAATAAGAGCGAGGCGCTTGCGATCCTGCGAAATCTCTGCAAAGTACTGTCCGCAGCAAATCCCGATATCATGGTCTCCTCTGCTTATCGTCATCGTGAACAAGGTGGGCTAACCTCCATTTCTGACATGGGGAACGCCGAGATGCCCCAGAAATTCGGAGCCCCCGTTTATAATCGCGGCGCCGTCGTTCGCCTACCTTCTGGACTCGAAGGGACTGTATGTGAGGCATTCGACGAGGCCGGCCAAATGACCTATGTGCTTGAGCTGCCAAATGGGCGCCAAATCCGTATTCGCGACATGGGTCTCGTGCTCGTCTCTGGGGATCACCACCTGCGATGTGGTTGCTGCGGAAGTGAGTGTGCCCATGATACCCGCTACTGTCCAAACTGCATGGCAGAAGTCGGATAGAACTATTTAGCAAGAAGCTGCGCTACACCGATGGCGCATGGCACGCTGACGCCGTGATTATCTGCAGCAGTCGACTTTCCAAACGCTCCTTTTCTCCGCTCGCATTAGTGGCAAATCGCAAAAGAGGTAAATCAATCTGCGCCAAAATCCTATCTTTGACTTGATCCCGCTCCAATTGCTTGGCAACTTGTTGGTGATATCTAAAGCCGTCCACTTCAATTGCCAAAACGGGCTCTTTATCCATTCTGTTATAAATGAGGAAATCCACATGAGAACAAGGGTGCGCAGCAAATCCTTGTTCTCGCTCATTTAGCCCCGCCATGTCCTTTACAATCATGGCCAACGGAACATGCAGCGCGACCTTAAACGAGGCAAATTCTTGCTTTGCCAGCACTTCCTCAACAAGCTCGTTAAATAAATTTTCTGACTGAAATTGCGATACCTTCTTTGTCTTGATAGCCCTCAGCTGCAGTAGCTCTGCATACTCACTATATAGCATATCGAATACGGAGGCCTTCGTGCTTTCAACCGCTTGTCCACCCGCACTATTGTAAGTCATGTAGCGTATTAAATCTCCCAGATGTGTCCCGTGTTGCCGCGATATGTTGTCGGACGTGACGACTATAAACTTTTTCACCGCCCGCGAAACTGCAACATTTATCAAGTTGGGTTGATCAATAAAGTCGTTGACCTCATTAGACACCGTGGAAAAAACAATGATTTGTTTTTCTCGTCCTTGAAATTTATGGATTGTGTCTGCTTCTATCCCCTCAACAGCTACCATTTTTCTTAACTCAGCAACATGGTCACGATAAGGCGCGATAAGGCCGACCTCGCTGCCGCCACATGACTCCACAGCGCTATCTCTTAACACTTCATCGCGTACAACTTCGATCTGCCGAAGATTGTACCAACCAGTCCCTATCCTGCGTGCATGATTTCCTGGTGCTGTTCGATAGACCTGAAGCGCTTTCTCATCGCTAGCCGCATTAGTCATGACTATTAACTCATTATTGTAAAATTTCTCATTGCAATACCGGATTATCTGGGGTTGACAGCGGTAATGCTCTCGCAACAGCGTCCGGGCTACCCGTTGCTCGTACAGTGCCACCAAAGATGAAAGAATACTGTGCTTCGAAAAGTCATAAGCGCTACTTATCTGCAAAACTTGCCGCAGCTGATTGCTCTTGTGCTCCACATCCTGCGATACGATTTGCGGCAATTGTTTTAAATCCCCGACAATAACGGCCTTCTTGCAACAGGACATGGCTAAGGCGGCAGTGGCTAAATCGACCTGCGAAGCTTCATCTATTATAAGATAGTCGAAGATGAAGTTCTCTGCCATGCTGTTCCGAATGGAATGCGTTGTGCTTAAAATTACAGGATAATGCTCCACGAAGGCGTGAAATTGAGCCTTGTACTCCTTAAGAAAAAACTCCCGCCTGCCGCGCTCCCTGTATCGCGTAGACAGGGCGGCACGAAAGACGTCTACAGAAAGATTGATCGATTGCTGCATCAGGCTATCAAAATCCGTTGCGCGTAAACGTCCTTCTAATGCAGCGATCTTTTGCTTATGCTCCTGTATGGTCCGTTCATAATACAAATGATTTAAGGAATACGTTATGGCGGGCTGCGCCTTCGTCAGTATTGCGAAGTTGTGTATTCCATAATAAAAGAATAGCCTAGCTCTATTTGGCCAACTCATTAAGCTTCCCTGCTCAATTAATTGGCGATATTCGACTAAAAACTCCAATATATTTCTCCCTAGCCAATGTCTCCGTAGCGAGAACATTTTAAGGGGAATTAGCTCACCGCCTTGCTCACTCAAAAAATGGCTCTGTTCCGTTTCTAACCTCGCAAGATGCTCTCGCACACTCGCCGATTCATTGCGTATTTTTAGAAGAGCGGCCACCTCTGGGACAGTTTTGCGAAGTCGATCTGCGCTTGTAGTTAAGTCCTTCTTCGTGCGATCCCAGGCAGACAAATCTAGCGCACATCCCGTACTGCCCTCAAAAAAGCGTTTCTGATTTTCTTGATGGCCCAAAGATGCCGCAATGAAGTCATACCCATCTTTTTTTAGTTTCTCCATCACATTATCTATGGCCGCGTTATTGCTAGAGACCACTGCGACAGTTTGTCCGCGGCACACTGCATTGGCAATTATATTGAGTATGGTCTGTGTTTTGCCAGTTCCAGGTGGCCCCTCAATGATACTGATGGAATTGTTTAGGGCCTGCTCAACCGCCTTCTTTTGACTCAAGTTAAATCCAAATGGGAAAATGACCTCTGAGACGTCTGCCGCTTTTTTTATTTTGGCAGCACTAAGATACGTAGCAAGCACGCTTTTAGGATTTATTCGCCCCATTTTCTGATATTGTTCCCCCAACAGCGATTGTCCTTGCTCTGTAACATTTAATTGCTGGGCGACTCCTGCAAGATATGTGAAAACTGTGCCCTCTTTTGACGCCGCCACACATATCTCATGGTAGCTTACCCGATGGCGCGGTAGACAAGTGGTGGTCCCTTTTGAATTAATGACTCGAACGTATTCGCCAAAGTCGTCGACTCTGACAAGTTGTTCAGCCGGCACGTCGTCGATGCATACAATTGTGTCTGCTAGGTTGATTGGCTTAGGATTGCTCAGCACACGCACGCGATCCTGTGCATACTCGTATGGCTTGCTGCTGCCATAAAAAACTACGCGGACCCGCGCGCCAACAAATGTTATCTTTTGCACCTGGGCGCTTTTGTCCTCATATATATCTGTTGTGCTCGACTTTATAAGAATAAGACGATTCACTCTGCACCTCGCTCTCCTGTATCCTCCGCGTAATTACGCACTACTTTGACCACAGCGCGGTAAGCTCTCCATACTTCGCGAGGGCGGCCTGGCCTAACTCAGTCAGCGAATATACCCCTCGCCCCATGCGCTGAAACCACCCGTAGACATTGCGATAGAGAGTGGCCCAAGTATTGGGATTCGTGGTGAATTTGCGTAGCTGCGCTGCTGTCAGTGGCCCATGAATGGATAAGAGGTAGGCCATGCGCAAGGCGTGCTCACGGTAGGCCGTCATAAGCTCTTGCCCAGTCGTGCCTGCCGTGTTTAGATCGAGACTACGCTCGGACGCTTCTGTGCCCATCGCCTTGCGGGCCTTGGCATTGCGCCGCCCCGTGAACGGCTGTGGAGACAGTGCCAGCTCTACATGCGGCGGACTGCACAAGGGATCAACTAACAATAACCCTAGCTCCAGTCTGCGCAAGAGCTGCAGCACTCCCCGCCAGCGACCAGACCTCAGGCCGCGTTGCGGCCTAAACACGGCAACATAGACCGCGTCCGCTACTTGTTGACGCCTTGTGGCTTGAACTAAGGCATGGAGCCCTAAGGTCAGCTTAAGCTCTACGGCTACTAGTTCTTCTCCGCGCATGCACACAAGGTCGCAGTGCTTTACCTCTGTACGCACCACATAGCCCTGCCTCTGCCAGTATTCCACTATCGGTGCGGAGAGGTCGCTTTCCTTCAGTTTGCTACGCATCAAATCTCCCTTTCAGTCTAAGTTGTAAAAGAACAGGCAGACTCACACCTCACATACTGAATGTGTCTCTCGTCAAGCAGCAGGCTCCGTCCCTAGCGCAAGAGACTGGGGGGCTTGCGTAGCTCTGTCCCCTGTTCAAAACTATAGGCCAAGCGTATAAGTGTTGTTTCTTCGTATGCGCGGGCGGTAAAGGTAAGCCCTAAGGGCTTGCCCTCGGTAGTGTAACCTGCCGGCACAGTGATAGATGGATAGCCCGCCTTGGCGGCGATGGCCGCGGTAAAGATCGCATCGGGGTCTAGTTCAGCTATGCTGTTCAAACGTGGCCCGCTCTTGTCTAGCGCCGCAAAGATGCTAATTTCATGCATCGCTCATCCTCCTTCTCAGCTAGAATTTACCTCGCCACAAATACACCCCGTAATATTTCTCTGTGGATGCGCCATATCCCTTTGCTAAGATTATGGAGGGCAGATGGCCGCCAATTTAACAAGGGAGCAGACACATGATACATGTCCGCTCCCTTGACTTAACTTAGCTATTTTTTACTTAAACTCTTTCGATGCTGCATTCATGGAAGATGAACGGAAAGTAATTTTTTTGATTGGCATCTTGTCTTTAAGAAGCTCGTAGAAGAGCTCACATAGATTCTCGCAAGTGGAGACTTTTTTAGTCACAACGACTCTGTACTCCGGATATGACCAGGCAAGAGCGTGGTCAATCTTTTTCAGCGGGATACAGTGCTCTGGATCATTGGTGATGCCTTCCTTTTTGTAGACAGCAAGGACGGCCTCAAGAAGTGGGTCGCCTTCTTGAAACAATGTTGCATGGTGGAAATGGTCGCAAACTTCCCATGCCTTTTTGACCCCATCTTTACAGGAGTGAGCAAAGCCAGTTACTGGGTCGACGGTGTCTTCAAGCTCTATCGTCAATAAGCCTGAGTGCCCATGCAGGTGCTTTGCCTCTCTCGGCCAGTTCATAAACCTATGTGCGTACTGGAAATCGAGGTTTACGATTGATGTGTACTTGTCGTTTGGCAAGTTAATGACCTCCTTCATTTTGTTTTCACTTATATTCGAAAGGCACCCGAGACAGATGCCTTCAAATATACCACTTGGTCATCGACATGAAATGTCTTCACTTCCGGAGCGTAGGTCAGGGAGGCTTGCTTCCTTTTTAGCTGCCACCCTGACGCGAGGCAATAATTACTAGACCGTATTTATTACTAGATTGTAATTATCACAACCTAAGTATATACGTACAGAAGAAAAAAGCAATAGTGAGGTAAAAGATTCGAAGCAACAGGCAAGCAACAGGAACGAAGCAACAGGGACGGAGCCTGTTGCTTGCCTGTTGTAACATTTTCTGCCACTAGAGAGCGTCTGCGTAGTATTTTTCTATTGCTTCGCGCAACCCATTGGCCTTAAAGACACGGTTGTCGTACTCGTGCTCCCACATAAATATATCTGTCTCCTTCACGCCGTCTCCAGTGATAGGGTAACCAAAATAATCCCCGCATCCGTTACCCGCCACAAATAGCAAACAATCAAGCGGCATCCAAGCGGTTACGCTGCGCAGCATGAGGTTGGTATCGATGATCTGCTGACAGGAGAACACGAAATAACTGTCCCCATCAAATTGCCGAAGCATCTCTACTAAATCGGACGGCAAACGAACACCTAGTGCTCTCTCGGCTGCTTGGATGTCGCGATTGGACGCCGGCGGGTTTAGTCTTACGTTCGGATTACCAGCCGAGACCTTTTGCACAAATTGTCTCCACATCATTTTCACCTTACCCTTATGATTTCGCCCTCATTGGGTGGCGAAAGATACTGCGTTGTAGAGCATACATACCTTAACCCCTGATTTTTCGTCAGCGGACACGAATTTACCCTCTATGGTGTCGCTGCGTCTCTATATCCTCTTCCGTTGTCAGTTTTTCTCTTGTCAAAGAGGCCTTAGCCATCTCTAGCAGGACCCTATACGGGTCCCCGAGCAAACCAAAGTGCTTGGCGAACGCCGGCTCAGTCTTGTATCCCAAACGTTTGAGAGCTCTAATCGCCTCTCGGGCCGCTTGATGCAGACAGAGCAGTTCGTACTCTACCACCATGTGCAGGTATGCGTTTTGTCGTTCGACGGGAAGTGCTTGCCCAAAAATCTCCACTGGAAATCCGTCGAAGGTGAACCTGCAGATGGTTGTGGGCAAACCCTGCCTTCCACCAGACTTGTTATTGGCAATAACAAAGGCACTGGCTCCGGTGTTAGACGAAGCTAGCTATGGACGTGTCTTCCTAATCATCGGTGCAACAGACCTCCTGAAGTCTATAGATGAACTGACACTGCGGTTTAATCCGACTAGTGACCTCTCGTCAAGCGGCAGGCTCCGTCCCTAGCGCAAAACTGCGAACTAGGTCGAACTACAAATATCTACCAACTACCTTCGCGACCGCATCGACATAGCTACGCCTACTTCCACAAACCAAAATAGCGCAGAGTCCCCCCTACTAGTATGAGCATCGTCACAATAACAGCCACATACTTGCCTAAAAAGTCCCACCAGGCGGCCATAGGCGTCGCTGCCCCTTCATTGACCTCTTTGCGGATACGGGCGCTACCATAGACCCAAAAGATTACCACCATCATGATGAGGGTGCCTACAGGCATGATAATTGCTGAAGTAAAGCGCATCCACGTAGAGAACAAGGGCTGGTTAACGGTGAGCGGCAAACCGATGATGAGCGACAGCGCTCCTGTAGCGAGAGTCGCCTTCTTTCTATTCCACTTTAGCGCGTCCATCATCGGCTCCACTGCCGATTCAAAAAGTGAAACAGCGGAAGTAATAGACGCGAAGGCAACCAACAGGAAGAATAGCGTGCCAAACAATGCGCCTGCGGGCATCTGGGCGAACAAGCTGGGCAAAGTTATAAACAACAACGGAATGCCTGCGTTAGGCGCGACACCAAAGGCAAAGGCTGTAGGGAACACGATTAAGGCAGCTAAAATGGCGGCCACAGTGTCAAAGAGGGCTGTGTAGGCTGCAGCCTGCGGTATGTCCGCTTTTTTGGGGAGGTAACTGCCATAAATAACCAACGTGCATCCGAGCAGACTCAAAGAGAAGAGCGCTTGGGCCAAGGCGTTAAACCAAGTCAACGGGTTAGCTAGTTGACTAAAATCCGGAGTGAAGATAAACCGCAGTCCTTCCTGCGCACCCGGCAAGGTCAAGGCACGCACAGCCAGTACTACAAGAATCACGAAAAGGGCGGGCAACAAAATGTTATTGACTGGCTCGAGGCCTTTTTTCACACCCGCATAAACAATAGCTGTCGTCATCACCACAGCGATAACATGCCATGGCACCGCCGCGGCGGAACCGGCAAAAGAATTGAAAGCTAGCGCGAGATCTTGCCCTGCGAAACCGCGCAAGGCTAATCCGACATAGTACAAGACCCAGCCCACGACAATCATGTAAAAGACGGTTACGGCGCCCGTAGCGAGAACAGGCAAGAAGCCGACCCAAGCCCCACCACGCCATTTGCGCTCGGCAAAGGCAGCTGCCACCGCGCTGATGGGGCCGGTTTTGTTAGCTCTGCCAAAAGCGAATTCACCCATCAGGGCCACGAGACCGATTACCGCGATAATCACGAGATAGATTAGCAAAAATGCGCTGCCACCGTAAGTCCCCATGCGCCACGGGAACATCCAAATATTGCCGAGGCCAATGGCTGACCCCGCGCTGGCCAGGATAAAGGCGAGCTTTCCTGACCACATCTCCCGCTTCTCGCTTGTTGCCGGTGTTTTGTCACTCATAATTGGTTGATCCCCCTTGCATTACTTACGTTCGTGTCCGCCTGCCAAAGATACAGAGTCTAGGGTCTACGCGTTGCGCTTGCGCTACTCACCTCCCACCGCAATTTATCGCAATATTAAGTATATAATCGCTATAGTACCTCAAGCGCAGAACTTAAGTCAACAGAATTCTCAAGAAATTACCTAGGGATCTCTCCATCTTGGCCTTTATGGCGCAGATTACGCATTCTCATCGCTAAAAATAGAAGGTCATTCCTGCTTGGACCTCTTTTCCAGAGCTTTACGGGCAAGATCAAGCACGTCAGCACGAATGTACCATGGCCCTTCTCGCAGTTTCTCCAAATGCTGACCATACCGAATGAACCGGAGTAGCACCGCTCCTTTGGCAAGTGCGTTGAATCCGCGATGCAATTGTTTCTGCCTCGCGGCAGCGTCGTTCGCGACTAGGGTCAAGGGTAATCTAGGCCCATCTCCCGGCCCTAGCCACCGCGCAAAAAAACCGGAGCCCGCTTATGGCGCGAAGCTGTATCATCACGCGCACGGCACCCCGGAGGTACGGCCCCCATACTAAAGAGCGGCTTAAGCAACTGAGAGACCACCTGCCAAGCAACAGGCTCCGTCCCTAGAGAACGAACCGCGCGCGCTCTGATCGAAGCATCTCATAGGGGGTCATGTAACGCAGCCCAACCCCGATGCAGGCGTTCGGGATCTTGATGCGCCTAGTGGAGATGGCTGGCACTTCGTGAGTAACCACCACGTGACCATCTGCAAGTGCGTGTGCGATTAGGTAGAAATCAGCCACTTGGAGAAAGGTACTGATAGCCGCCGGTTCATATCGCTGACTCGTCGCCCAGGCGCTCACCTTGGCGAACTGCGCGGCCACGCGCGTATCCGTAGGGCGGACGAGCGCTGCACCATGAAGTTTCATCCAATTGGTCAGTTCGTCGCCTCCGGCGGCAATCTCCTCTGCTACTTTATCGATACTGAACACACGCCCTGCTGCTCCGTTCACGACCAGCCACGCCCAAAAAGCGGGGCAGAAATCCAACCCGTAGTGCAGATTCTTGGCTTGGATGAATACATTAGCATCCAACAGGTAAGTCACAGCATTACCCCCATCTCCCGTGCCGCTTGATAAAACGTAGCCGTCTTGCGCACGCCCAACATACGGAAGGCATCCTGGAATAGCGTGTGCCCCTCCAATGTGCTGATCAGCACTGCGCGTGCGAAGCGCTTTCCAGTGCGTACCCCGAGCGTGCGATAGAAGTCGCCGCCACCCTTCACGCCCTGGTCAAGTCTGCGCAGCCGGGCGAGCTCCTCGCGATATACGGCCCACAACGTGGCCTGGTCTATATGGCCCGCATCAAATAACCTTCGAATCGCTACAAGCGAACTAACCTTGAAGACACGAGCAAGCCGCTGTATCTCCTCCGCCAAAGGAGCATCGGCGTGAAACTCCTTCCGCAAATCCTCTAGCGGCGCCAGCAGTTCCGCCGCAACAGCACAACACCAACGCTCCACGTGCTGCTGCGGCACGCGTCCAGCCTCAACGTCGGACACGCCGCTCTCGCCGAGCCAGAGGTGAACGAGCTCATGGGCCAAGGTAAACATCTGCGCCGCCTTGCTGTCGGCCGCATTGATGAAAACCAGCGGCGCTAGGTCGTCAGCAAGAGCGAAACCGCGGAACTCTTCCATGTCGAGCCTGCGGTGGCTGTTGCTGCCGACGATGGAACTTGCCATCACCAGCACCCCAGCATCCTCAGCCTTGGCAGTAAGCTGCCGCAACGCGTCTGTCCAGGTAGGAAGCCGGATACGATCAGCCACCGTGAGCCCCAGCGTATGCCGCATGGACCTAGCAACCTGCAAAACATCGTCCTGCAGCCGGACACTGCCGACAAAAGCAAGCCTCCGTAGGCCGTGGATCCTAGCATAGTCACGAAACCAGTCTTGGCGCTGTTGACACAAGTAGAGCGTGTCTAGGAGATTAGGGCTGGGCCGCATGATGTGGTGACTGGCCAAGGTACGAAAATCCGACACCGGCAACGTTTCGTGCGGCGGCTCAGCTAGGAACAGGTAGCCGATCGGCACATGAGCCACACGGGCGAATTCCTCCAGTTGCCGCAGCGTAGGCGGAAGACTACCGTCTTCCCACTGTGCGATCTTAGGAAAGCGCTTCGCCAAGGTAAGAGCATCCATCCTGGCGCGCTCGCGTGCCCAAGCAAGCAAGGCAGGATTAACGGCTATACGAGTTTTCATATGGCTTCCCCTCCGAACTTCTTGGCATCCCTTGCCCGACACCCGCCAGAGACAAGCTTTGGTAGCAGCATGTCGCGCAAAGCAGCAAGAATGTGTGGATCACGGATACACGTTACTATTATACAGTCAGTCAAACTATCTGAGCCACCCAGTCACTCGCCAAACTCCAATTCCTTCAACCTCATGGCTACTTTATCGTCCAGCCTCACAAATACAACGTATTCCTCGCGGACATCCACAGCCAACGCTTTTCCTTCCCTCAGGGCAGCAAGATGCTCGGCCCGCAGGACTATTGCCTCGTGATGCCAGCGTTTTCCAAATGGTTTTTCAGTCTCTTCGACGTCGCCGACCTCTTCGACGACGGCGATACGCGAGTCGGTATGCCGCCCGACTTCCTCTCGTTTTCTCATGGTCTGCCTCCTTCAGGTTAATCTAAATTACCTCGTCCGGTATCGCGGCTTCGGCCTGCTATTCGCATAGAGTGACCACCAGCCGCTTCGTTTCACACCACACTTGCGCCTTGTCACTTTGCCAAAGCTTATGCCCCCTAGGCTTCAAAGCAAAAGGGACGTATTGCTTCGCTCAACCCATTAGCCTTAAAGATGCGATTGTCGTACTCGTGCTCCCACATAAATATCTCTGTCTCCTTCACGCCGTCTCCAGTGATAGGGTAGCCAAAATAATCCCCACATCCGTTACCCGCCACAAATAGCAAACAGTCAAGCGGCATCCAAGCGGTTACGCTGCGCAGCATTAGATTAACATCAACGATCTGCTGACAGGATAACAAGAAGTAATTGTCGCCATCAACTTGCCTCCGCAACTCTACTAAATCGGACGGGAAACAGATGCCTAGTGCTCTCTCGGCTGCTAGGATGTCGCTACTGTCCGCTGGCGGGTTTAGCTTTACATTCGGATTACCAGCCGCGGCCTTTAGCACAAATTGTCTCCACATCATTTTCACCTTACCCTTACAGCTAGAAGTTGTGTTTTCGGCCACGATATGTAAAGCCCTGTGTCGCACAGAAAGAATAGCAACGCAAACAAAGGACCCAGCGCTTTTGTGTCACAATGCCCGACATGCCGATAACTCTTTGCAGCTTGGCGTCTGCATTTCTCTTGGGCGGGCGACCGAATTCTATGGCTGCCTCCGGGCACAATTTACATAGCATATTGTGCTTTCGCCACTTTACCAGCAAGTTCGACGCCTCAAGTATTTTACCTGCCATGCCCAAATAGTTACGATTAAACCAAAGGCATTCCTGCCCCACAAACACACGGGCTTATGTGCTAGAAGAAGCACATAAGCCCGTGTGTTTGCTTTATTTTACTAAAGATGATTCGCCGCTATGGTGGCCTTGTAGCCTGCGGTATGCACAAAGACTTCTTGCCGCAATGGATTTCTCTTAGTCTTAGCTACCGCATAGAGCGTGTACGCCAAGAGCCCGGCGTTAACCGCAAGGGAGGAAGCACTGAGACCCATGAGCACTTGCGGACTATATGTCGGCAATATTTGAAAAAAGGTAGCCGCCTGAAAATCAACCGAGAGCGAGAACATGGCATAGAAAGCTAGTATCTGCGCACGATGCTGCAGCCAAGCCCCACGCTTAAAGGCATACTCAGCGATGATAGCCGCCAGCAATATGCCAAAGCCGGCATACATCGACCGCGTAGATATACAATTGTACACATAGGTAAAGTTCCACAGAGTGTAACCAATTATATACATCCATGTCATATCCGGCCATATCATATCGCGAGTGCGGTCATTGGAGACGCGAATGCCCACAAAACCTGTCAAGGTGATAATGGTCAAAATCCCCGCAATACCATTCAGTAAGTTCCACACCCCGCCCTGAACTAATACCCCGCCGGCATCAACAGTCAACGCCCTGTAGGTAGCATAAACCTCGAACTCACGGTATATCGCTTCGGCAATATTTAGTGCCAGTATTGCAGCTGGAAAGTAAGCCGCGAACTTGCTGCTGCCAAGCTTGGTATGCCGAATCAGCAAAAAGCCGTAGACACCGGCTAATGCGGATACAACCTTGACCCAGGCAAACCATGTCTTTCCGGTTGGGGATCCAAGCACGCCGAAGAACACACCTGCAGCCAAAACTACCGGCAAGATCCCATATATGACGACTGACATCAGCTTCGATCTGCGCGAAATTTCATTTACCAGTAGTACTGCGCCAATGAACAGCACTAGTGCAAAGAAGCTTTCGAAAGTTAGGCCCTTGTACAATATATTCATGACACACCTCCTAAATTAGCAAGCAACTACTTCTTTGATTATGAACTCCTGCCCTGACTGTAGTGTGAAGCGCCCGGCACCACAAGATGGGCAAATCTTGCGCCGTTCCACCACATTGTACTCTACTTGGCACTGACCACAGACACCGAGCGCGGGAACAACCACAATCTCAAGCTCAGTCCCTTCGTACGCCGTGCCAGCAACGGCGGCAGGGTAACATTCCTCAATAAAACGAGGGATGGCCTGTGACAACTGACCTATCTCCAGCACGATTTTTCCGACCTGACTCAGGCCGTTTTCGACCACAAAGCGATCTACGACCCTAAGCACTTCAAAGACAATCCCTAATTCATGCATAGATACCCCCACATGCACTATGCATTTGCCTAGCGGCGCCCACTAGGGGCAAAGACCTTGCGCAGCGCAATCTTGGCCTTGCGGAGTACAGCGTTCTTGAGTACGGTGCGGGGCAACTTCTCAATTTTGTAACCCTTGACATCATGCACTCTCTCGAGTTTAATGGCGTCAAACTTACACTTGATATGGCAGGCTCCACATCCGACACACAAGTAGTGGTCAACTTTACTGGCACCGCAATCGAGGCAGCGCGAGGTCTCTTTCTTGATCTGTTCTTCAGTCAGTAGCCCTCTGGTGTCCTTGAATGTCACCTTTGCTAACTGGTGATCGACCTCACGTGCCCTCTGCCTCTCTGTGCCATCATAGTCAGAGATCGCCGCCACATTACCTTTGTCTAGTCTTGTGTAGTCAGACATATCGCGTCCGAAGACGAGCGATTGCCCCTGGTGCACAAATCTGTGGATGGAAACAGCTGCCTCTTTACCCGCTGCGATGGCGTCAATGGCATAGCTTGGGCCACTCACCACGTCGCCACCGGCAAATATATCAGGTCGGGTGGACTGCAAAGTAACGGGGTGCACCGCAATAGCCTGCGACTCGGTCGTAGCTACGGACTCGCCTTGTAGCAGAGTGGCATAGTTGTATGCTTGCCCAATACAGACCACTACCTGGTTGCATTCCACCATAAGGGTCTTAGCTTCATCATACTTTGGCTTAAAGCGCCCCGCCTCATCGTGGGTCGCCGTACACTGCTTAAACAGCATGCCTACGACGGCATCATCCCGAACTATGATACGGGCTGGTGCCCATGAATTATGTATCCCCACGCCTTCATGAGCTGCTGCCTCTACCTCTTCTTTGTGTGCTGGCATTGTGCTCCTTGTTTCAAGACAGTAAAGCTCTGTCTCAGTAACCCCCTGCAG
This sequence comes from Bacillota bacterium, assembly GCA_018333655.1. Taxonomy (NCBI): domain Bacteria; kingdom Bacillati; phylum Bacillota; species Bacillota bacterium. The sequence goes on from JAGXTJ010000055.1 coordinate 201,864, forward strand.
CCTCACAGCGCTTCTTGCAGCATCTAGTGCCACATTGCCGCCACCTATTACCACAACTTTGCCCTTGACACCCACTTGTTCGCCGCTGTTTATGCGCCGCAAGAACTCGATACCGCTGAGAACGCCCTCCGCCTCGTCGCCTGGCAGGCCCAATCTACGCCCGGGGCCAGCGCCGACAGCTAGGAAGAAAGCGTGAAAGCCCTGTTTACGCAAGTCTTGCAGGGTGGTGTGGCATCCTACCTCTACGCCAGTAACAAATTTAACCCCTAGCTCGCGTATGATATCTATCTCTGCCTCTAATACTTCTTTCTCCAGCCTATAAGCAGGAATACCCAGCATCAACATACCACCTAGTTTGTCTTCTTTTTCGAACACGGTGACATCATAACCATCTACGGCTAGGTCGTAAGCACAGGCTAAGCCGGCAGGCCCAGAGCCAATGATGGCGATCTTTTTGTCGCTATAATTGTGTCGGATACGTGGTTTGTAACGTGTGTTCTTGATTAAATCTTGTTCGGCAATAAACTTCTTGATGTCATCTACCGCCACAGCCTCATCTATGTCCGCCCTCGTACAGTCTTCCTCACAGATGCGAGGACAAACGCGCCCACAGACGGCAGGCAGGGGATTGTGCTTTTTAATAAGCTCCAAGGCCTCAGTATACTTGCCCTGTGAGGCTAGCTTAAGGTATCCTTGAACTGGGATGTGCGCCGGACACTTGGTAATGCAAGGCGCGGTTCCTGAATCAAGGGTATTCTTCCTGCTGATGCGGTAATCGCTATTCCACTTGTCCTCTAGCCATTCTGTGTTGTGGGGAGTTTCTTTAGCAATTCTGGCATCAATGGGTTTTACGCTACAGAGTTTCTGCCCCAGCCGGACCGCATTAGTGGGGCAGCTTTCGACGCACTCGCCGCAAGCCACGCACTTCCCTTCATCAACAACGGCACGGTAGTTGGAGCGGACTATATCATTGTTAAGGTATTCATTGGCTAGGCGCAGGGCAAAACAGCCGCAGCCACAGCAATTGCATATGGCATGAGTATGTCCAGGCTCATCGAGATTGGGTACAGAGTGCATGAGTCCATTCTCTTCTGCCCGGCGTATTATGGCTAGGGCTTCATCACGAGTTATCGCTCTACCGCGCCCTGTTCGTATATAGTACTCAGCGGCATGCCCAAGTTGGATGCACATTTCTTCTTTGAGATGACCGCAGCCCTCTCCCATGGCCTCCCGCGAGGTGCGGCAGCTACAATCTGAGACTGAGAAAATGCTTGCGTCGTTTAAATGCTTGGATAACTCTTCATAACTGGCCTTGCGGGATTGACCATCGATGGCGCGCTCAATAGGCAGCACCCGCATGGGTCCGCCACCGATAGGCATGATGCCGACTGCCATAGGCCCCCTCTTGCTGCCAAAGTAGTAAAAGGCCTCGGCCACCTGTGGGTACTTCGCCACTACTTCCTTGTTGTTTACGATCATTTCCATATGTCCGGGTACGAAGATATCTTGCCAGTACACATCTTGGCCATTAATGGTGTTAACAAAAGCGACGCCGGCCCAAGCAATATATTCTAGCGCTGCTTTTACCTTAGCTAGCGGTTCCCCGGAGGACTGCGCCACCGCCTCGGCACTAAGTGGTTTACGAAACTGCAACTGCATGGCCACCTTGACTTGGTAGCTATCAAGGATGGGGTCGAGCGCATAGTACTCAGGACCATATGGTATAGCATCACGCCCGCTGCCAGGCTTGGTGCGCCCAATTTTATTCGCCAAGTCCACGATCTCTTGCCGGTAGGGCCGGCCGTCAACATCTGCCCAGGTTAATGCAAAATTAAAGCGCTGCGACTTATTGAAGTTAGTCTTCTGGCTTTTATTGGTCATCGCTTAACCCCTTCCTATCTCTGATCTTATCCAGTCCAGCCAAACATTCATTCCTTGCCCAGTCCTCGCCGATATCGGCATGATCTTAATCTTAGGGTTCAGTTTTAGCACAGCTTGTTCTAAAAGTAACAAGTTGAAATCAAAAAACGGCGCGACATCTACCTTGCTTATCAGCAGCACATCTACTTTTGTAAAAATGGCTGGATACTTTAAAGGTTTGTCATCGCCTTCTGGAATACTGAGAATCGCGACATTGCGCATCGCCCCCGTGTCATACCCTGCCGGACAGATGAGATTGCCGATATTTTCAATGAAGATTAGGTCTAGGTCTTCGCATCCAAGCTCATCTAGCCCCGTTTTAACCATTGTCGCGTCCACATGGCAGAGCCCGCCCGTGTGCATCTGCACGGCCTTACCCCCCGCAGCTTCTACAGCCCGCGCATCTACATCAGAATCGACATCGGCCTCAATGACACCAATGCGCATCTTCGTGCGCAGCGCCTGTATAGTGCTTACAATAGCCTCTGTCTTGCCGCTCCCTGGCGATGACATGATGTTGATCATAAAGACATTTTTTGCTCGCAGTCTGGCCCGCGTTGCTTCTGCCACTAGCTTATTGTCCTCATACAAACCTTTCTTCACCGTAAAAACTTTTGGCCCTTCGATACTATTCACCACCTTGTTTTGGCCTGATTATAACAAGGCCCTAGTGGCCATTCAATCTACCCCAGAGCGGTCGCAAACAGAACAAATTACTTTGGCGTACTGTTTACAGCCCCCATCTCACCGACTCCCCGCACAACTTATGCTGTGCTGCCCCAAAAAATAGGCTGCGCTGTGTTAACACTTCGCAAAAGTAAAATTTCTTTTCTTTTCGCTAATTCAACGCGGGAGTCACGTGAGAATGTCGCAGACTGAGGTGGTAGCTACGTGTCTAAGTTCAGCAGCGAAATAAAATTGACGATCATTCAAGAGGCCTTGCGGCATGGCATCTCGGTCACTTGCCGCCGACACAGCATCTCGCGCACCTTGTTTTACCGTTGGCTAAGAAGGTACCAGGAACATGGCCTGCAGGGCCTCGATTCTGTGCGAGCGGCCTGCCCACCCCACAACAAGACCGCCCGAGCCACTGTGGACAATCTACTCGCCCTGCTCAAGAAGAACCCCCGCCTAGGGCCGCGTGAGCTCAAGTATCGCCTAGAGAGTATCGGCTGCCACCTTAGTGAGTCCGCGGTCTACAATATCTTGAAACGACATGAGCTGACACGTAGAAAGGCACGCCTCAGGTACTCGCGTGGCATTCACCCACCAAGAAGCGCAGAGCCACCCCCTCTAGAAGAAATCCAAGTTGGCGAGTGCTGGCTTATGTGGGCGACACCTTTCGGTCGCCATGACGGCATAGGAGAGGTGTACGAGTACACCGTTCTTGACTACAAAAGCCGCGTCGCCTGCTCGCGCGTGCACAGTACTTTCTTGGGCGGACATAGCGAAAATTTGCTCAGCGCGGTGGCACTTCCTATTGCACAATGCTTAGATTTCGAGCTCAAGCACTTCGTTTTCATGGACACCTGTGGGATGAAGGATAGTGACAGCAGGGACTTAATGTCACATGTGCAGGATATTTTACACAGCTCCGGCCTGAATGTCGCCCTGTATCGGCATGTCAAGCATAAGCCCCTACCAGAACTAGATGCAGTACGCGAGGCCTACACCAGAAATCTATCTGCGACACTCATACCACACTTGCTCGCGGTGCGCTCATTGCCAGAAGTGCGTTTAGCAGTGCAGCAGTTTCTACGCCGCTACAATTTTAGAGACCAGCTTGAATATGAGCACGCCACTTGCTCTCCCCTTGAATATGTGACTAAGACCACGGGCATCGCGCCCATACTGCCGCTCTGGGCTTACATCGACCGAGTCTACTAGGAGGTGGACATATGCGGATAGCTGTCATCGGCGGAGGCTTTAGCGGCCTGCTTGCCGCCTACTTACTCGAGCAAAAGGGTATCAAAACCACTGTCTTTGAGCGCGAAGATAACCTTGGCGGCCACTGCCAAACCCTGGTCAGCAAGAACTTTCGGGTGGAACTTGGCACCGCCTTTTTTCTTAACGACCACATTAAGGAGCTGCTCGCAGAGCTCGATGTCAGCTACACTGCTCGCCACAGTTACCGAGACTTTGTCGACAAGAGCTACGCCCGCGTCCCCTTGCTGCCGGAGCACGAAATCGCTCTCCTCATGTCCGAGCTAGCGCGACTTGAAGTCTTGTTGACCAAGTACGGTGGCTTTGATGGCGAGACTACCTACGGCTATGTACACGAGGACCTAAATGTGCCCTTGAGTGAGTTCTTATCCGGCCACGATTTTAAAGCCGTGCACCGCGTTATAGCTCCGCACCTCTCGGCCTATGGCTTTGGCAGCATCGACGAAGTACAAGCTTACTACGCGCTTAATGCCTTCGACCTTAGGACCATCAACCAATTTATGCGCGGCGAAAAGCTCCTTTTCATCAATGAGGGAACTGCAGATATCATTGCGAAATTGAGCTGCCACATTACCGACATCCGCTACACCGAGGTCAGTGGCATCGCGCCGCAGGGCGGCAGAGTACAGGTTAGCACTGCCTACGGCATAGACACCTTCGACAAGGTGCTCATATCTACGGTGGTGTCCCCTACTGCCATCCAAGATGAACCGGCTCGCGCGTTCATGCAAAGGCTAAGCACCAATGACTACGTGTCTTGTGCCTTTGAGATCGCCAACAAGAATCGAGTGACCACCTACTACCTCGACAATCTGGGCCAGCAAAATGCACTGCAATTTTTTCACGCCTACAAACAAAAAGAGCGCACCATTGCCGTGGCCTATGCATACGGCCTCCTAGACCAACACTTTATCACCGCTATCCACCACGAACTGCAGGCCTCGGGCATAGTCGTAAAGCATCTCATCGCGGCCAGGCAGTGGCGCATCTTCCCCCACCTAAAAAAGGAGGCCCTGCACGGAGCTACCTACACAGATATTACCCAACAAAAAGAGAGCCGACCTATCTACTTCATCGGCTCCCTAATCACCAAACCCTCAATCTCCCACCTCTACTTGTCGGTAAAGGGCTTCGTCGAGCAGACATTCTAGCGCCGCGTTACCCCTACTCGCCAAAGTAGGGAACCCGCCCATCTTCAGGAGTCACTGACCACAGTGCGACAAGCTCTCCATACTTGGCGAGTGCTGCATGGCCTATATCAGTCAGCGCATATATCCCTCGCCCCATGCGCTTAAACCACCCATAGACGTTGCGATACAGAGTCGCCCAAGTCTTAGGATTCATGGTGAATTTACGTAGCTGCGCTGCCGTCAAGGGCCCATGCATCGATAACAGATGAGCCAAGCGCAAGGCGTGCTCACGGTAGGCCGTCATAATCTCTTGCCCTGAAGTGCCTGCCGTGTTTAGATCGAGACTACGTTGAGACGCTTCTATGCCCATCGCCTTTCGGGCCTTGGAATTACGCCGTCCCGTGAACGGCTGCGGAGACAGTGCCAGCTCTACTTGCGGAGGACTGCAAAAAGGATCGACTAACAATAACCCCAGCTCCAGTCTACGCAAGAGCTGCAGCACTCCCCTCCAGCGACCAGACTTCGTGCCGCGTTGCGGCCTAAACACAGCAACATACACCGCGTCCGCTACTTGCTGACGCCTGGTGGCTTGAACTAAGGCGTGGAGCCCCAGGGTAAGCTTAAGCTCTACGGCTACTAGTTCTTCTCCGCGCATGGCCACAAGGTCGCAGTTCTTTACCTCCGTACGCACGGAATAGCCTAGCTTGTGCCAGTATTCCACAATCGGTATGGAAAGGTCGCTTTCCTTCAGTTTGCTACGCATCATATCTCCCTTTCCATCTAAACCGCCTGCGGTTTGGCAAGCGAAAAGTATCGGTGGATTGACAGTATCTCTCGCCAAGCAGTAGGCTCCGTCCCTAGCGCAACAAGATGCTCGGCTCGCAGGACTAAGCAACAGACGGAGCCTGTTGCTTGCCTGTTGACACTTTCTGCTACTAGATAGTGTCTTTGTAGTAGTTTTCTACTGCTTCGCGCAACCCATTGGCCTTGAAGATGCGGTTGTCGTACTCGTGCTCCCACATAAATATCTCTGTCTCCTTAACGCCGTCTCCAGTGATAGGGTAGCCAAAATAATCCCCACATCCGTTACCAGCCACAAATAACAAGCAGTCAAGCGGCATCCAGGCGGTTACGCTGCGCAGCCTTAGATTAACATCAACGATCTGCCGACATGATAACAAGAAGTAATTGTCGCCATCAACTTGCCTAAGCATCTCTACTAAATCGGACGGAAAACGAATGCCTAGTGCTCTCTCGGCTGCTAGGATGTCGCTATTGTCCGCTGGCGGGTTTAGCTTTACGTTCGGATTACCAGCCGCGGCCTTTAGCACACATTGTCTCCACATGATTATCACCTTGCCTTTACAGCTAAAACTAGTAACGCTTACACCCGCCGATTAAGACAGCAGGGTCAAACTCCGCGTCGTGACTAAGCAGCCGCCAGTCCGCAGTTCATCTGTCAGCTCATTGGCCACCCACCACGTGTTGCCAGTTCCAGAGAAGTAGAAGATAGCTACCCTATCTACTGTCTTTTCGTCATCGGACACGAAATCCACCCTATGCGTACGCTCCATCTACTTCTCCTCCTCGATTGCCGGTCTGTATATGGCCAAAGAGGCCTTGGCCATCTCAAGTAGAGCTTGATACGGGTCGCCTAGCAAACCAAAATGCTTGGCGAATGTTGGCTCAGTCATGTGCAGGTATGCGTTCTGTCGTTCGACGGGGAGTGCTTGCCCAAAAATCTCCACCGGAAATTCGCCAAAGTTGAATCTTCAGATGGTTGTCGGCAACCCTTGCACCTGCTCCACTTGCTACATCACGCCACAGCAAATTGACTGTTGTAAAGCTCCGCGTAGAATCCGCCCTTGTCCATAAGCTCATCGTGCTTACCGCTCTCGACAATGTCTCCGTCATTTAGGACCAAGATCAAGTCGGCATTTCTTATCGTTGACAGGCGGTGAGCGATAACAAATGAAGTCCGCCCTTGCATCAACATATCCATAGCCTGCTGAATATGCAGCTCAGTTCGTGTATCAATAGAGCTTGTAGCTTCATCCAAAATCAACATGGGGGCATCGTCAATCATGGCCCTGGCGATAGCAATCTGTTGCCGTTGCCCCATGGAGAGGTTTACTTTATCACTGAGAGCGGTATCGTAGCCATTTGGCAAGGTGCGAATGAAGTGATGCAGCCCGACAGCTTTGCACGCCCTCTCCACTGCCTCATCCGACACATTTTGTTTGTTGTAGATGACATTCTCCTTTATAGTTCCATCGAAGAGCCAGGTATCCTGCAACACCATACAAAAAAGGGAACGAACATGCTCTCTGGTCATCCGACTAGTGGGTACGCCATCGATCAAAATTTCACCCTCATTGACTTCATTAAAGCGCATGAGCAGATTGACAAGTGTTGTTTTACCCGCACCCGTTGGGCCGACAATGGCCACCTTCTGCCCGCGTACCGCCTTGGCCGAAAAGTCCTTGATGATGACCTTGCCGGTGTGCTCGTAGCTGAAGTTTACCTTCCTAAACTCCACCGTGCCAGCAGCCGCCACAACGGCATCTCTTGTTTCGCCTTGATCTGCCATTTCTTCTGCGCCAAGGAATTCAAAAATCCGCTCACTTGCCGCTGCTGCGACCTGCAAACCCTGTGCTAGCTGCGCAATTTGAGTTAGAGGTTGGGTGAAGAAACGGATGTAGAGCAAAAAGGCAACTATATCCCCTAAGGATGTATGGCCACCTAGGGCTAAGGCTGCACCCACTACGATGACCGCAACATAGCCTATATTTTCTACAAAACTCATGATCGGCATCATCAGCCCCGAAAGAAACTGAGCCTTAAAGGCACTTCGCTCTAAATGGGCATTCTGTTCCGCAAAGACTTGAGACATCTGCTTCTCGGCATTGTATGCCTTGACGATGGTATGGGCTGTGAATGTTTCTTCGATATGGCCGTTTATTATGCCAAGGTACTTTTGCTGGCCGTCAAAGTGCTTTTGCGACACTTTCATGATGGCCATCATGATGCCAAACCCGAAGGCGACCGAAGCAACTGCCGCCACCGTCATTATCCAATTCATCAGTAGCATCATGACAAGAGCACCCACGAGCATGGTCAATGACGCGATAAGAGTCGTCAGGCTTTGATTTAAGTTGTTCCCTAGCGCGTCTACATCGTTGGTGATGCGCGACAAGGTGTCGCCTGTTGTGTTCTTGCTAAAAAACCACATGGGCAGCCGGTTAATTTTTTGGGCAAGATCTTGGCGCATCCGTTGCGACAATTTTTGCGTTACCGTGGCCATGATCTGCCCTTGCAAGGCCCACAAAACGGCGCTAGCAAAGTAAATTACGACCAAACTGAACCCTATTGATGTTACCCGACCAATATCAACTGAAGTCATCAGTCCCGCTGTTATCAAGTCAGTGAGCGCCGCTAGCCTATCTGGGCCAACTAACGAAAGTATCGTTCCGGTAATGGCCGCCATGACAGCTAGTGAGATTTGGGGCAGAAATTTGCGTGTATAGGCGAGCAATAATCTCACTGTTTTCTTGGTGTCTTTCGCCTTCGCAAAACTGCCTGCTCCATCAAACATCGTGAAATCAGGCATGCCAAGCGAATCAGAGGACGTACTGTCTGTCTCGCGCTCTGTGAAACCTTCGTTAGTCACCTGCCAATTCCTCCCTTGAAAGCTGAGAATATGCAATCTCCTGGTACACGGGGCAATTTTGCAAGAGTTCGTGGTGCGTACCGATGCCGGCAATCCTGCCTTCTTCTAAAACAATTATTTTATCTGCCTCTTTGACGGTCCCTATGCGCTGACCAACAATGAAGATGGTTGTTCCCACCGCAGCTTTCTTTAGTTCGCTACGTAGCATCCTATCTGTTTTATAATCTAACGCCGAAAAGCTGTCGTCAAAAATCAGTATCTCCGGCTTTTTCGCTATGGCCCGCGCAATCGAAATGCGTTGTTTTTGTCCACCAGAGAAAGTACTACCTCCTGGAGCAACATCGCTGTCATACCCACTCGCCATGCTCTCCACAAATTCCGTTGCTTGTGCAGCGGCCACTGCCGAGACAATATCCTCTCGCTTAATTTCACCGTTACCGTTCGCACCAAAGGCGACGTTAGAGGAGATGGTCCCGCTTAGAAGAATTGCCTTTTGGCCTACATAACCTATCTTGTCACGCAGTGACGCCTGCATATAATCCTTGACATTTACGTCCGCTACTAGGATCGCCCCTGCGGTGACATCAAAAAACCTAGGAATAAGATTAACAATCGTGCTTTTTCCACAACCCGTGGCGCCAATAAAGGCCACGGTTTCTCCTTTGTGGGCTTTGAAGCTGATATCTTTAAGAACATAATCCTCCGCATCCGGATATTTAAAGCTCACATCCCTGAATTCGACCTCGCCGATTTTCGCGCCGTGCGCCCCAATCAACTTCCCATCTAAAATTGTTGGCTCAGTTTCCAGAACCTCATTGATGCGCTTGGCTGCTACACTAGCGCGAGGAAGCATCATAAAAATCATCACTAGCAACATAAACGCTACTAGTAGCTGAATGGAATAGAATGAAAATGCCATCATGTCGGAAAACAGAGCGAGTCTTTGCGCCCCCACCGTTGCGGCAATTAAGACGGCACCAATCCAAAACGCGGATAAAGTCAAGCCGTTCATGAGCAGCTCAATGCATGGCCATAGGTAGGCCATTAAACGGTTAGTGTGCAAATTTGTTCGTGCGAGGGCCCTGTTTGACCTGGCAAATTTGGCCTCTTGAAAGGCCTCGGCATTATAGGCCCGTACAACGCGAATACCCGTCAACTGCTCCCGCGAAACTCGGTTAAGGTCATCTGTTTGCTCCTGCAATAGTCTAAATTTAGGAATAGCAAGGCCAATGAACAGTGTCGATATTATGACTAAGGCGGCGACGGCAAGGCCAGTTGCGGCTGACCATTGCCAACTCATGTCCATAATTTTAATTGTTGCCCATACGGCCAAGATGGGAGACCGGGCAAGAATCTGTAACCCGACCATCATCAGTCCCTGCACCTGCGCAACATCATTGGTTGACCTAGTTATCAAGCTAGAAACCGTAAAATCATTGACTTCTTTCGTAGAGAAAGACTGCACCCGATTGTATATGTTCGCTCGCAGCCGTGCCGCCAGACTAGAGGAGATACGTGCTGCCAATCCGGCCACAACTACGGCCATAACAACACTCCCTAGCGTTATCAGCAACATCGCCCTGCCAGCACTGATAATTTCGCTCATTGCCGTGCCAGGCGTCTGCACTAGCCGCGTAATCTGCCCCATGCGCTCAGGTAGTGATAAATCCAACCAGACCTGCAAGATAATGAGCACGAGACTTGTAATGACAAGTCCCCACTCTTTGTTGCTAAGGTATTTAAGAATTTTTAGCAAAGGTGCTCCCCCATTCATTCCGTCAATCGAACCCCAACCCTGAGCCGCTTGACATGAACTCAAATGCTAGGCCCGTGTTCCTCGCACGAAAATCTCTAAACAATCATGCCAAGCCTCTTTAGACGACTCTCGGGTAGAATCTACGCTAAAGAGATGCTCTTCCTCATAGAGCCCCACCCAAATTCCTAAAAACATCTTGGCCGCAACTCGCGCGTCAAACTTGCGTACAATGTTTTTCTCCTGCAGCTCTGCTAAGTAGGATGCTAAGAGTGCGCTACTGTTGTCAACTAGCGCAATGTAAATCCGCTCCATAAGTTCGCTGTGCCGCTGATGCTCCATGTGCAATATCTTGATTAAAGCCTCATTTTCCCGCAGACCCGCCACGAAAAACTCTGCGATCGCCAGCAGCGCCTGTTCGTACTCTAATTCTTTCGCTTGGGCCACGAACTCGGCAAACCTAGGACCCGGCAAGGACTTGCACACCACCTCCTCGAAAAGCTTCTCTTTGGTAGGAAAGTGCCTGAACAGAGTAACTTCAGTCACTTGAGCAAGTCCGGCTATCTGCCGCGTGGTCGCAGCAGCATACCCTTGGCTCGAGAAAAGCCCCAACGCCGCCCGCAAAATGCGATTTCGCGTCTCATCCAACCCCAACACCACCCCTATTAAAGTAAGTAAGCACTTACATTGTAGGAGTTGAACACGGCTCTGTCAAGGTAGGATTCTCTTTTTTTTCCGCCACGCGCTAAAAGAAGCGGACGCAGGCTCATCCCACCGGGGACTGCCCTGCGTCCAAAATATGTGTCACGTTTTCACCTTGCCATAGACGACTCAGCGCGTTAGGCGGTTACAAAAGCCCTTTACGTCTCAACGCATTTCTCCCTGCCAGTAAGTGTACCGCTTCTTCCCCTTGGTGAAGCGGCCGAATTCTATAGCTGCCTCAGGGCAGAAATTGACACAGCGCATGCAGTGCTCGCACCCTACCTTCCAGAGGGGGCGAGCTTCATTGTTAAGCGCGATACTTTGCGTGGGGCACATGGCCACACAGGCGCAGCAGCCCGTACACTTGGTATTCACCCGATAGAAGCGGTGCATGTAGTTTAACCCGAGCAAAAACATGCGATGGGCGAGTGCTATAGGGCTGTACGGATTAAAGCTAGGCCGTGATTTTGGCGTAGTATCCATAGCACTAAGTAGCGAGATCACCCTGCCTATGCCAGGACCGATGATTTTGCTTGCTTCCTCGTGCGCAATTGCTTCTCGGCCGACAATGTAGTTGCTAGGCATATTCACCCATTCAGCTAATTTAACATGGTACCCCTTAAGAATTAGCGTTCTGGCGATCGCCGCATGCGCCGTGCCCGCCATGCCTGCGGCGTTAGCAATAACAAAGGCCGCCCTGCCCTCCCCTGGTGGCAGTGCTTGCACGAAATTGATGACGATGCGGGGCGCGCCAAGGGAATAAACGGGCAAGAAAATACCTATGAGATCAACTGGGCTGAATCCGTTACCAACGGCTATGTCGCTCAGTACAACCTTTGAACCCGACTGTGTCATAAACAGAGCCGCGGCTTCAGCTAAGGCCTTGGTGTTGCCAGTGCCCGAAAAATAGTACAGCTGAACATCTTTGTACATGACGACTTCCCCCTTAAATCTATCGATTTACGCAATCACCATGGGTCAATGATGGTGCCCGGTCGCCTCGCACCACTTCGCTATTTCCGCTATCAATGTCAACGGCAAAGCCTTGCTATATGGGAACTGCACAGCACCTTTACTGGTCTTGTAACCTGCGAGCTGCTCCGCAAAATGCACTATGGCCTCCGACCCTGGATACAACCCAATATGCTTACTAAAGGCCGCAAAATGAATGATGTTTTTGCCTTTATAGAAGGTTGGCATTCGCCAAGAGATACGCTCCTTGGCCTGCGGCAAGGCGCTTCGCAGCACAGCGCGCACAGCGATTAAGTAGGGCCGCACCTCTTCCGGTTTTGTCGCGATATAGGCATCAATTGTCTCCGGCGCAGCACCGCAGTAGTGCGCCTGTTGCACTTTGGCAAATTCTCTTTGGCATTCTGGACATCGCCACATAACTTCTCCACCTCCAGGCCTTGCTATAAACGAAGCGAAACCGCTCGTTACTAGCGCTAGCGTACACTTTCGACGCCTATACCAGTTCACCTGCCGGGCCCTGAAGAACCACGGACTTGCGTACAAGGCGGCCAACAATACCACTCGGTCCTGTAGGCAAACCTACCGAATCATCGGCGCAAAACTACTAAGAGACGAGCCCCCTTTTAAAACTTAAAGAGCTTCTTTAAGATATCCCAAACGCTGACGGTGGTGCGATTGTATACCCGGTTGTATAGGGCTTTCTTAGGATTAGTTAGCCAGCCTAGTCCGCGCGGCGCTTTGAGGCCAAGATTGTGCCTCACCATGCGCTTAAGGCTAGTCCTTGCCCTCAGGCTCTTTTTGATGCTTGGCGTTCTAAACCCAAACTTCATGTTATCCCTCCATCGGATGTGATTTACTTGTTACCAGAAGAATGCGAGGCACCTTTCTCCCTACAATCAGTTGACTTCGCTAACTAAAGCCAATCTCCTGCGGGGATTAAGTAGAATTGTCAACATTCACCTTTTGCGGCCTGCCAATCAAGTCACTTCCCTGCTATTCCATACTTATAGCTGGCGCGCCATGGTGTCGCACTTTTTTCTCTAAAATAGACCGCCGACCACAGTGTAGTAATCGGCCGCCAGGCACCACCACCTATCGCCAGCGGTGGTGCATCTGACCGCTCTGCTAAAGATTATTGGAAATTTACCTTAACACTTGCTATTTCTCGACCAAGGTCGCCCAAAATGTGGGCACGCCGTGTTCATGGAGCAGGCCGCTGCCAGAGGCTAGCCCCAGCACCTGCTTGCCTACAAGGCTTGGAAACCACCCTGTGGGCACCGGCTTGGTCGGCGTCAACAACATTGACCACTGACCTGCCTTTGCCAGAGCAAACTGGGCTTCTGAGATTGGCACCCCCCATTCCCAGCCCTCCTCCACCCACTTGTCGATAGTCTGGGAGTTAATCTCCGTGTATTTCAAGCCAAGCACCCCTTCACAAATTGAAATTTCTCTCCTAGCCCAACGCTTCACTTTGCTGCGCACCCAAGCGTCCCCTGAGGTTCTCGACAGCCTCACTAGCATCAGTCACTCTGACTTTCTGGGCAAGCTGCATGACACTGCAGTCTCTTACTTACTCCCGCCAGACCAGAAATCCTGCTAGCCCTACAAGCTGTTGTCAATATTCGTAAGCGTCAAAGAGCCCTCACCTTGCCACAGGGCAAGATGAGGGCTTGCGGTTAATGCTAGGCGGTTACGAAAATCTGACAGCATTGGGGGCAGATGTGTGGCTGATGAGCGAAACCATTTTGGCGGTGGTGCGTATGTACTATTGGCACTTTGTTAGCGGAGAGACTTGGAGTTGGGTTGCGTTTTTGCAAATATCAAGGGGCCTCTGGCTACGTCCCGCCGGCGATGCAGTCTATGTGCTAATCAACGACGGCGCTTCCGTTAGCCAGACTGGTAGTACGTGGACGGGCAACAAGATTGACCTTGCTCGCATTGAGTATCGCGATGACCGCACAACCATACATATCGTCGAGGGCAATCGCCCCTTCTTAGTCCTGCACTTGCCTTTGGACCAACACGCCAAACCCATAGATTAGTGCGCGGGGCAAAGCGCTAGGGACGCAATGCCTAATGATTCGGACTTAAGATAGATTATAGATAGATGAGTGATTGAGGGTACATGGCAAGGCATCGAAGACTATGGTACAATAACCACATAGAATACTCCGTCTAGGAGGGCACGATAATGAGACTCGCTGGCAAATTCATTGATGTCCGCGACTGGGCACTGCTTGACCTGCCCCTGTTTAGGCATTGGTCACAACCTGAGCACGAGTGGCAAAAATTCGATGGCCCATACTACCCTGACTCAACTCCTGCTGAAATAGAGGAAATGATTGCGCGCCGCGAAGCGAATATCAGGGACAATTCCTTCCCCACCCCGCGGAACAACATGGCCATCACCTGTAAAGAAACGGACAAAATCATCGGCCAGGTGTCATGGTATTGGCAGGGGGAGGAAACTAACTGGCTATGTGTTGGCGTCAGCATTTTCGATTCATCCTACTGGGGCAGCGGCCTAGGGTATGAGGCCCTTGGGCTTTGGACTGACTACATATTGCAGGCAAATCCTGCGCTCGTTCGCATCGGGCTAGCCACTTGGTCAGGCAACACCCGCATGATGCGCCTTGCGGAGAAGCTAGGCTTTAAGCAAGAGGCTTGCTTCCGTAAGGCCCGCATAGTAAATGGTCTTTACTACGACAGCGTGGCCTACGGTGCGCTACGTGAGGAGTGGGAATTGCTCTACCCGCAAGGTTTTGCGGCCCACCTCCAGGCTTCGCTATAGAGAAAGGCCCAAGCTACCCAATTATTGGTGACACTGCCCTTACTACACTCCTACTGCACTAACTCTCGCCCTCTGCACTAAGCGGGCTCACGACTTTATGCAATTTTCGCAGGGCCCATCACGATTAAGGAGATCAAAACAATGTCCATCTATCTTTCCTATGGATGGGCTTCCGTGCACACTCACTTTCTTCATCACAGGATCGACACATCTAAGTTGATCGAACAAGGCTTCACAACCAGCAAATTTCTCCGGTATCGACTTCATCTCAACTTGCAAATGCGATCCCCCCCCTTAGTCCCTAGGGGTTCTAATTTTTTGCGCCCCCAAGAATACCCTAACCATATCGTATAGGCATGCTAAAGCACACGCCCAGCGCAATATCATGGTCTCTGTTTACTTGTGTAACTCGTCTTTGCAAGATAAATCTCCGGCAGCACAATCTTTACTTCTTCGCCAGACTCCTTGTCTCGTTGCCACCAGACGACGAAGCTAACCGTCGCCCCCTGAGGAACATACCCCTTCTGCTTGAGGGCGCAAGGTTGTCGCACTGGTCTTGTACTCTATGCCCTCCTAATCCGACAAAACGTTGTCAATATTCGCCTGTTTCCATTTTGGAGGCAGGTTTTCTTAATCTTGATGGCGAAACGAGATTATTCATTATTTACGCCAGCGCAAACGTCATTGTATAAGGGCATGAGTGCGATTACCAAACACGCTAAATCCAAACAACGAGTTGTAGACCAAGGCCCCGAGGTCTTTACTGCAGAGCGCGAAACCACCGCTATGCTAGGCCCCGTAAAATAAGAAACGGAACTCATAGAAAGCCGCTTTCTAGAGTCCGCATGTGGCAATGGCCACTCTCCCTCGCTGAAATATTGCGTCGATGTCTACAGCCGTTTAGGACTAGGGCCCCGGCGCTTCCCCGCAATTCGCAAGCGATCTCAGCAGAGGCACAGATCATGCTAGACCTGAGGTGCATGATTCATGCGGACTAGACGACGCACACTATTCAGATTCAGAATTCCGACAAAGAAACTGCAACGCCAGTTGGGGCATGCCGCCACATGGTGCGCCGTGCTCTACGTCATTGTAGCCGTCATAGCGCTACACCCTTTGTTTGCCCTAACAATTACCGCACTGTGCGCCACGGTGTCGGGGCTGAAACTCTTTCTCGGCAAACCCTGCCTCCCTGTACCCACGCAGAATGCGTGGCACATATCCGTCGCTCGGGATCTTATCGCGCGTCTTGCCATAATCAGTCATCACATAGGCCATAACAGAAACTGCTCTTCCAGCAATGTTGACGATGACATTAACTTTGTCATAATTATTGGGATACCCTTCATAACGATCTAGCTCTCTTTCGTCAGTGTCTGTTATTTCCCAAATGAGCCCCGGCGTCGTCTTGCCCTGGCAAGGCTCGATGTTCGCAAACGAAGGCAGAGTCAGCTCCCACCCCTCGAGATATACAGGAGTTATCGCCTCAGCATCAGGGCATCTTTCGCTCATCTGAGCCTTATCCATGTTACTACCGTAGGCTAGGTACAGGCGTATACGCATTCTGAGTTCTTCGCAGACTGCTTCCCAATCTGCACGGTAATCTTCTCCCCATGGCCCTTTGGTTATTTGACAGAGCAACTGCGCCTTGTACCTGTGAAGAATGTTGTGCACCAAATCATGAAACTCTGGGCAGACCAAGCGCTCAGTTTCTAAAAACTGACGAAGCCCCCCTTTGATTAAGGTGCGCAGGGCCATAATTCGTCCTGCCTCTGCCTCGTAGCCATGCCCCTGCAAGTTCCCTCGCAGGCAGGCCTTAAGTGCCCTCTCTAGAGCGCTAACATGCTGTCTCTCGCCGGCGACATATGCCTTCATCAAAATAGCTGCCCCGATGCATGTCGGCACATGGCAGAAATCTACGCGGGCATCGGCTGGCAAATGATAAGAATCTAAAAGCTTGAAAGACCCATCATCATCTTGAAATGCACTTAGCTCCTCTGCAGAAACCGCCACACATTGTCTTCCCCCTAACATCTCGCGCATAGCCAACAGCATGGCCTCTAACGCTTCAAAGTCGGGTTTGTCACTGTCTAATCGTCTTAATTTCATTGCAAATCCTCCTCAAACTGACTCATCGTCGCCAAGGTCTAGGCATTCTTGTTTATTTCTCGACCAAGGTCGCCCAAAACGTGGGCACGCCGTGTTCATGGAGTAGGCCACTGCCGTCTGTATCTTCGTAGAGATCGAGCAGCTTGAAGCCGACTTTGAGCTGCCCACGGATTTGGTCTTCTAGTGCGTGAGAGAACTGAATGCCGCTGTCTGTGGCGCGCAATACCTCGAGAAGCTCAGGGTTCGCTAGTGGATTAAACGGCAGTTTGTACTTTATGGTCTTCTCGTCTGCTTCGTCGAAAAGATAGTTAAAGCCGTTATTCAGGCCAGCCATCAGCCGCCCGCCAGGTTTAAGTATGCGGTAGCACTCTCGCCATACATGCATTACGTCCTCAATGTAGCAGTTCGACACGGGGTGAAAAACTAAGTCGAATGAGCTATCGGCAAAGGGTAGCGCTTGTGTCATGTCGGCGCGAATAGCGTTAATGGTGTAGCCTTCGCGGGCCGCTACCGCTAAGTCAGTCTCAACTTGCCGCAGAGAGTAGTCTAAGAGCGTGCAGTTTGCACCTAAAGCCGCAAAAATCGGCATTTGCTGCCCACCGCCAGAGGCTAGCCCCAGCACCTGCTTGCCTACTAGGTTTGGAAACCACTCTGTGGGCACCGGCTTGGTCGGCGTCAACAACATTGACCACTGACCTGATTTTGCAAGAGCAAACTGGGCTTCTGAGATTGGCACCCCCCATTCCCAGCCCTCGTCCACCCACTTGTCGATAGTCTGGGAGTTAATCTCCGTGTATTTCAAGCCAAGCACCCCTTCACAAATTGAAATTCTGCCCGTAGGTAGCCTTCATATCGCCTAGCTACTAAGCTAACATCAGCTACTCGCAGCCAAGCTATGCCCCTGCTGCGAACCCCGTTTCAATGCTCATGGTCTGCTCGCAGGCAGGACGATAGCAAGGTGAGTTATACTGGCGAAGCTGAATAGACTTATCCATTTCCTGAGCTTCGTCGATGACCATGACGGCCTTAGCGAATCTACAAAGCTCAACCTGCCCTGCCCCGCCAGCACATAGCTGCGCCCACTGTCGTTATCTTTTTTCTCTAGGTTGTCGACCTGGTCTTTCATAGTCGACGACGGGGTATTGTTTTAGCACCCAAGGCGGTGTCACCGAAAAGCGGTCTCTGACATTAATGACTGCTAGGGCGTAGGCTACAGCCACTGGCTCTGTCGAAATTAGCGTGGCAAGATTGGCCCTCTGGCAGATAAGGCCTGCATAATACTCGTTAATAAGTTGTACTAAATCGCAAGTCTTAGTGGCGTAATCAATGTAACGGAAAAAAGCCGCAAACTCATTGCGACCCATAAGTAATTCGTGACAGACAATTTTTAGGCGCTCGTCAAGCCTAGTAAAGGCCAGCACTTCGTCCTCTAAGAGCTCCTTCGCCTTAAGCGCGTCAGTGTGAGGATTGTTTAGCGCCTCGCTCTGCAGTTTTTCATCCTTGCCTAGGCTGTGATAGGGCTTCCTTCATGTATTTCAAGTCGTGCGCCATGATGTTGTGCCCGCACAAGTAATCATGACCCTGCAAAAACTTGGCTAAGTCCCGCATGGAGGGCGAGTGCAGAACACTGCCCCGGTCATTGGTCGCGCCAATATCCAGCACAGTATGCTTAGTTGCATGAACTTCGAGGTCAACAAAGACAATCGACTTCACCGCGCGCTAGCCCCTTCCTGTCAAACGGCAGGGATTTATACCGTTCGACAGTGACTTTCGACAGTGAGTGCCTAAATCCTGTATGGTCTACGTCAAAATCCGGTGAGAACGGCCGCCAAAGTCAGCATGTGGAGAAGATCTTATCAATACCCTAATTGCCCGCACTAGGTCATTGATTTTAATGCTCATTTTTACTATAATACGAGCATAAAAATCAAGAGAAGGGAGCTGGTGCAAATGCCTTTGCCCGCCAACCTGCAAATGCTTCTAAAAAATAAGGGCATTCTCACTGCTGCGCAGGCAAACGTCCTCGGTATTTCGAACGAGCGATTGCGATTGCTTGTCAGGTCAGGCGATTTAGAGCGGGTGTCCCACGGGGTCTATATCTCGCCCGATGACCACGTTGACAGAATGTACATTGCCCAGCAACGGAGACGGAAAATCATCTATTCCCATGAAACGGCACTGTACCTTCACGAACTCACTGATCGTGACCCAATCAGCTACACTGTGACAGTGCCCACCGGTTACAACACAAAAACATTGCGCGAGGCAGGCCTTGCGGTGTTTGCAGTCAAGAGAGAACTCCACGAACTTGGCGCAGTCCAGATGGAAACGATGTTTGGGAATGCGGTACTCGCCTACGGATTAGAGAGGACAATTTGCGACTGTATTCGAAGCCGAAGCCAAATGGATATCGCCATTGTAACTGACGCTGTGAAACGCTACTCGAAGCGAAAGGACAAGCATCTGGACGTTCTCATGCAGATGGCTGAAGAATTTCGGATCGTGAAGCCAATCCGAAGTTACATGGAGGTTCTCTTATGAGAACGTCGATTCAACTTTAGGCATTGGTGCGCAACCTCTCCTGCTCAAAACAGCGGCGCCTATTGCGCTCCAGCATTATTACTCGTTTATACAGTTAAGCCCCCATGTAATGCCAAATTTATCGACAACGCTGCCATAGCACTTGCTCCAGAATGTTTCTTGTAGATCTATCAGCACTTGACCGCCCTCCCGTAGTTTTTGAAAGGCCGCCTTGACTGCATCGGCGTCGGACAACACCAGGGCCAGAGTGATGTTATTGCCCACCACAAACGGGCTGCCAGGGAAGGTGTCGGAGAACATCAGCTTAGTGCCGTGAACGGTTAGCTCGCCATGGATGATAAGCTGCTTGGCCTCGTCGGGCAAGGAGAACTCTGGATTAGGAGGCGCGTCGCCGTAAGTAGATAGATCGCCCTTCTCGGCGCTAAAAACTTCGGCGTAAAATTCATACGCCTGGCGGCAATGGCCATTAAACGTAAGATAGGCGTGGATTCCCATGTCTTTCACTCCTTCTATGTTTAAGTCATGAACTAGGGTGCAGTCGCACATCTAGGTCGTTTCCTTCAGGATGTTGAGGCTGTGACCGCAGCTACCATCCTGACCGACTCATATCCCCTCTATGCCCCCCCCTCTCCCACAATCGTAGGCAGCGATTCATAAAGCGCATCGATTTCTCTCTGATCACATCAATCAAGCCACATGCTCCTTTCGCAAAAAGATGCGTCATGCTATCGCCTATAATTTCTCGATCCGGGATAGATCTCCTGCTCACCCTATGGGGGGAGTTGAAACACATGAGTTGTACGGGCCCTGCACTAGACCGCATAGAGTTTGTAGTGACCGAGATGAATCTTGTATTTTGGGTTGGCGTCTTTAATAATCTTGATCAAAACCACAGGGTCATCTTTGAGGTGGTAGGTGCAGATAGCAAGCCTAGGACGATGCTCCTTTAGCACCTCAACAGCACCCCTGAGCAGATTTCGTTCGGCACCTTCGATATCCGCCTGAATAAAGTCTATCCGCTCCACTCCGTTTGTCCTTACCCAGTTATCGTATGTTTGCGCCCACATCACAGACAATGTCACCCGGTAGTACACGCACTCCAAATTCTTCGTAAGTACCCTCTTGCCCAGGCCAGGGGCAGCTGCGTTAGAGTTTTGGCATCTCTTTCTTCCACGATGGGCAGGGTGAAAATACCGAGATCAAGCACATCGCCTGCCTGGCCGTAGTGCTCTACCAAGAACTTAAAAAGCTCCTTTTGATGCCTGTGCCCAAGGTAAAAAAAGTCTGACCATACGGCTTTAAATGAGCGACATACGTAACCTCCTCAGTTTGCTCTCTATGTGTAGACTACCCAAATGCAGATTTTTGTTTAATCACGACAAAAAACCACTCACATGCCGACAGGCAATGTGAGTGGGCTTATTTTCGAGCAAGAGCTCAGTGTCGATTAGTCGTCTGGCGTATTTTATTGATAATGTCCGTGGCCTGCGCTGACTGCAGGAAAGCGAGAGTGGTTTCAGGCACGAGCTGGCCTAGTGCGGAAAAATCACCAGCTCGCAAGACCCCGCGAACGTGTGAAGCCGAAATCGCCATACCTGCCTTTTCCAAGCGTGGCACCTCAAGCAACTGAATGTCATGCTGCGCAAGTATTTCTCGCAACGAATGATTGTAGATAGCTGTAACCGGAGAATAGGGCTCTGTACCGACATAACGCACCCTAACATTGAGTGCGCGCGCTATATGCGTAGCATAGAGTGTAGCGTCAACAGAGGCACCCGCGCGTGCATGGGCTGTTTCTTCTTCGCTGAAGTAACTCGGAAAGGTGGCCGCGGAGACAGCGTATGGCCCGGAGGGCAGTACGGTAACGTTCTTAAGATGCTGCGTTCCCTGCTTAACTAGTTCTAACCTTACGGCAAATGGGAAAACTGACCTGTTCTCCTCTACGACGAGCACATAGACATGGTCGCACTGCTTCGCAGCTACTGCCACCAGATGTTGATGCCCCAGAGTAAACGGATTGCAGTTTACTACCAGCCCACCTACTTTACCGTCCTTGGTCGCTGGTACAGCAGAGGCGACAGACTCTAGTTGCGCGAGGTAATCCTCTAAGCACGGGAATCCACTTTCAAGCAGTGCCGCCCATTCAGTCTTTACTAGCATTCTGAAACCCATGCTGGCAAAGAAACTCGCCTGCTCGGGCATGGTAAAGATAAAGACCCTTGTGTGCCCTTGCCTAAGCGCAGCAAGCATTAAGTAATGAACAATTTTGGCCGATAAGCCCTCGCCCTGCATGGTGCTGTCGACTGCGATGCATTGCAGCACGTTGCCCTCGAGCGAGCCAGTCGCCACGATCTGTTGGTGTACTCGTATCTCTACGGTTAAGTCGCTAGCCCTATCATAGCGCAAACCGAACTGATCAAGAAAAATCGCGACCGCTCGTAGGTCCTGGCTCTTAACAACCTCATAGGTAGTCCACATACTTCTTCTCACCCCTTAAACTGACTAGGGCGTAGCAATAACTCTGGTGTGGGCAAGCCCTCGCCAAGAAGATGTAAGGCGAGTGACAAGGCCAGGAGATCAGCCGACCCGCCAGGGCTGAGTCGAGCCGCGCAGAAAGTGCTGTGGGCTGACAAAGTAAGTGCTCGGCCAAGCTCCGAGAAGACGCTCCCTGCGCCTAGTATCGCCCGGGCGGTGCTTTGCACAAGGGCCAAGCCTTCCTCTCCGGCGCGATGAAGAATAGTAGTATCAGGCAAACACGCCATGATATTAATCAGGGCATGGACGGCGGCATCGTTAAAACTTGCCCCTTGTCCTAACGCGTCTTGCAATGCGGGGTACCCCACCTGCTCTACGGTCGGGAACCCCGCCTCTGCTTCACCCCTTATGCCGGTGTAACCCCCTTCTCTATAGAGCCTTTCTCCGGCGGTGAGAGAGGGGCGTGCTGTCAGGTTTTCGAGCTCACGCTCGGTCAGCCCCTGACACGCCTGCCGAATAGTAGCAAAAAACTCTACCGAAGGAGCCTTGATGCCCTTGGCTAGGCACACGCCGGTAATCCCGGCAGCAAGGCCGAGCACAAAGAGCTGCCCACGCTGCGTATTGACCCCAGATGTGGCCCGCAACAACTCGCGCTCGGCTTGCACGCCAATATTTCTGAGTTGGCCGAACACTTCCCCTAGACTCTGGCCTGTTTCTCGCCAGCCTACTTCTACGCAAGCGACGAAGTAAGGGGAAAGAATGCTACTCCCCAGAAGAAACGTCAAGAGACTCATGTCTGTGTGGGCGCCATTGTCGCGTGGGTTTACCAAGCCAGGCGAGGGATAGATACAGACCTCAAACAGAGACGCTGCCGTAAAACAGGCACCGACACGATAGAGCTCAACTGGCGCAGTCATTTATGCATGTCCCCCAGACCGCTATCTTCTTGGCAATGGCGATAACTTCATCTGCCGCGTGTGCGCGGAGAAGGCGGCAGACGTGGGCCTCCTCTTGCTCGCACACCCAACACATTCGCCCCTTAAGCCCTAAGCTGTGGCGATTTACCGCCCCTCTGCGAGTGATAACGTCTATATCCCACAAACGCCCCTGTGTTGCTGTTTCCTCTAGAGCTATGCAGTGCTGTTTCAGAGTGTGCCCGTCGGCTAAGACCGCCATGAGATGACATGGGCCGAGGGCATTAACTAGGTGCGACTCGCTAACTAGCTCTACCCCTAAGGTTGCCAGCATGGCATGCACCTCTGCCCGCGCCGCAGTAAGCAGTTTTTCCCACGGGTACAGGGTGAAGCCTCCCGGGAGATTAAGAGTTATCTGCACAACAGACACTCCGCTTGCCCCGAGTTTCAGCTGCTGCTGTACGTACCTCTCCTCTTTGGCAGCTAAAACATGCCATCTCGCCACGTTATCTTCGCTCTTCACTTACACTGCCTCCACTAAAAACTTACGCCGTAACTTTCTTTTTGCGGTTAATTGCCCCGCTAACAACCGGCCAGAGCAAGATAACGGCACACACGATTAGCAGGGATGCCGTAATTGGCTTTGAAAGAACCGCCAAGAGATCCCCGCCTTCAAGCAATATCGCTCGTCTAAGATTCGCTTCGGTAAGGCTGCCTAGCACGAGGCCTAGTACAAGGGCGGCCGAAGAGAACTTAAAGGCAGTAAGTGCCACACCAATAATGCCGGCGATCATCATAAGGACTACGTCTCCGGTACTACTCTTGAGCGCGAAGCTACCCATCGCTGCAAACAGCACGATTAGCGGCCCGAGGATGCTATATGGCACATTAAGCACCTTGTTAAAGACTTTCGCAATCGCCATAGAACATATCACCATCAGGATGTTAGTAACGATCATCGAGGCAAAAACGGAAGAGAGAAACTGTGGTTGTGTTCTGTGCAGTAGCGGTCCTAACTGCACACCCTGTAAGACTAGTGCAGACATCATAACCGCGGCAGCTGTACCACCAGGTATGCCGAGCGCTAGCAAAGGCACCATGGAACCCCCGGCTGCGGCATTGTTGGCTGTCTCAGACGCGGCAATGCCTTCAATCGCGCCGTGGCCAAATTGCTTACGGTTTGGTGAAATCTTCGCCTCGGTCGTATAGCTGAGAAACGCAGCAATGGTCGCGCCTGCACCGGGCAAGATGCCGACCACAGTGCCCAAGATGGAGGCGCGGACAACGGTCCACCTAATTGACCATGCCTCTGATAGCGAAAGCAGGCTGGTCTTAAAGCTCGAGCCACCCTTCGATTCTGCGGTCACAAGCTTTACTGGCTTGCTGGTTTGCTTGAGTACTTCGGTAATGGCAAAGAGGCCTATCATGACCGGAATCATCTCGATTCCACCCAAGAGCGAGGAACTGCCCCAGGTGAACCTAGGTATGCCCAGCAGGGGGTCCATGCCTACCGTGGCTAAAAGTGAGCCGATGAGGCCGGAGATAAGCGTCTTGATCACGTTGTCGCTGTCGAGCGCCGTGAGCACACTAAGCCCTAGCACCGAGACAGCAAACAACTCGGAAGGGCCAAATCTGAGCCCAAGATTGGCCAGTTGTGGTGCAAGTAGGAGCATGGCTAACGCCGAGACTATGCCACCAATTGCGGAACAGACTAGGGATACACCTAGCGCCTTACCCGCTTTGCCTTGTTGCGCCATGGGGTACCCGTCAAATGTGGTGGGGGCATTAGAGGGGGTGCCGGGAATTTTGAAGAGAATCGCAGTGATCCCTCCCCCGGTGATAGACGCGCAGTAGACGGCCACAAGAAAGGCAATTGCCACTACAGGCGACATGGCATAGGTAAAGGGCACAGCGAGAGCGACAGACATCGATGCGCTAACCCCAGGCATGGCACCGAACAAGACGCCAAGAATAGTTCCGGCAAGAATGAGCAGGAATGTTGCAGGAGCTAAGACAATCTGAAAACCAGATAGTAATAAGTCAAACATGGTGCGTGCTCCTCCTTACAAACGTTCGAGAATCAAGGCAAAATCGCGCAATATGCCGATGCCCCGCGGCAACATAACGCCCAAGCCGCGCGAGAACACAAAGTAAACTGATAGCGTGGCCACAAGGGAGCTCAAAACAAGTGACCTCACCTGTCGTTGACCGACTATTCTCGCATACCCAGCAAAGAACACAAAGGTGCTGAGGATGAAGCCGAGCGTTTGCAGACAGATTGCATAAACAAGGAGTGCTACCATACTGAGGACAAGTTTGTTCGCCAAGATAGAGTGCACGCTAATATGTCGCGGCTCTACATCGCTACGCAGAGCGACAGGTGTCCCGCGGTAAATCTTGTACATGTTAGCCCCCAGTAAGATGATAAGAGCAACCAAGATGGCCTGTGGCCAAACCTCGGCACCCCACCCAACCGCAGTGGTTTTTGGAACAATGGCTCCAATATAAAAGTAGCAGTACGTAAAGAAGGCTAGGAGAGCCCCGTTAAACAGCAATTCTAAGCCCAAATGAGTTCAACTCCTTCCCTGATGGACACCCATGTCTGATAAATGGGGGGCAGACGATGCTGCCCCCTAAGAGATCTATAAGCGCACTACTTAGACTGCTCATATAGGGCTTTGAGAGTGGTGCTTTGCTCTGCCCATATAACTCCGAGATCGGCCGAATTGGCAAAAGCCGGTCGCTGATCAAGTGCGTTAGCCTTCATCCAGGCCTGGAATTCAGCACTAGCATGCGCCGTTACGGCAGCGGCTTCAAATGCCTTAATTGCGGCTTCTGGCGTACCCTTCTTAGCAAAAATACCTCTCATCGGGCCAAGGTAAGATGCTATACCCTTTTCGCCTGTAGCCGGCACGTCGGGGAGCATGGAGATGCGCTTTTCTGCGGCCACGATAATAGCCTGCATATCGCCCGCCTCTAGCAAACCCTTTACCTCAGACGGTCCGACAACCGCAAGGTGAACATGCCCGCCTAAAATAGCGGCGTTTAGCTCGGCGCCAGTGCTAAAAGGCACTAAGGGAACATCGACGCCCGCCTGCTGAAAGGTCTGCCTAATCATAAAAGCGTCTAGGCCCGTAACCGTTAGTACGCCCGCCTTAACTACGCCAGGATTAGCTCTAACATAAGCGAGCAACTCGTCAAAGCTCTTAAACGGCGCTTTGGCTGAGGCCACGAGAATATTAGTGTCGTGCACCAGTCTTACCACGGGAACAAAGGCCTCGATGGGATTCACCGTCGTATGTCCTTGAAAATACGCCAAAAGGTGCGATTGAGTGCTCAGCATAAAGGTGTATCCGTCGGCTGGCTGACGATAGGCATGCTCAAACCCGAGCACTCCGCCGCCACCAGATACATTGTTAACGACGACGGCTACGCCTAGTGCTTTCTCTAGCGCGGGAGCAAACGCTCGCACGGTGGTATCGGCGCCGCCGCCGGTACCCCAGGGCACAACAATCTCCACACTGCGAGCGAACTTGAATCCTTCTTCTTGGGTTTGCCGAGGGGCACAGCCTGCTAAGACAAGCGTCAGGGATACCAGTGCTACAGAGAGAACGAGTGTAACTAGCCTAATTAACCTTTTGTTCATCGCTTATTCCTCCTTCTTTTTATCCCAGAGTGCTGTTTTACTTTCTCACACGACGAGCTGGGTGAGGTAATTCTGACACTCCATAGACACATGTCCTACTTACTACGATAGTGATTAATCAGGCTCCCCGCGAGGAGAATCTGCCGCTCATTGGCGGCTAGCTCTCCTAAAGCGAGCCTAATCTCTTGCACATCCCCCCCGACAACATATGCTGTCATCTCATTCCGATGTGTTTCTATGGCCTGCCTGATATTAGGCACAAAGATATAGCTAGAGCATATTAATGCAGGCGCATCGTCTAAAACAAAAGGCAGTATCCCCCAGTTAATCAGGTTAGCACGATACCTACGTGTAGCGTACTCGCAGGCAATATTGGCAGAGCCCCCTAGCACGCGCTGTGACGAGGCCGCCTGTTCGCGCGCCGAGCCGTCGCCGATTTTTCTGGCGACGATGGTGCTGCCGAGCCCCACGGTCTTAGCATGCCAGGAGCCAATACCGACGATGCTACGCAGCTTAGCGAACACGGCGCTTAACTCCGAAGAATGTGCGCACGGGTCGAGCCCACTCTGCCGGATTCTCTCGAGCGCATGCACCTCCTTCGCTCGACCGACATACATAGGGTCCTTGCGAGAGAGGGTAAACTCTGCCAAACGCAAGGGATTGGAGCGAAACGACGATATTTCACCCGAGGGAATAAGGTCATCTGTAGTAATAACTTGGTCTGGCAAGACCGTAATGACTTTTAGCAACAAGTGCTCTGTCAACTCGGGTATCGGCGGCCAGTCAGTGATACTAGGCGCCATTCTTAGTTCCTCTTGAGGCACGGGCTTACCGAAGCCTTTATAAACTCGCTTTTCATAAACGTCGGGCGAAAAGCGGTAATCCGGGCGGCTGTACTCGAGCTCAAGTTCCGTCGCCGCCGTCAAACTGCCGCCATTGACCGCCGTCGCGGCGATGGACCGAGAATCCATCAGCGCGACATAGGCAATTTGCCCCTCACTGGGTATGGACCCTTCACGATGGATGAAGTTTCGCGTTGTGTGACGAATGGAGAAGCTGTGACTCGCGGGCACGTCGCCCGCACCAAAGCAGGGTCCGCAGAAGGCGGTACGCAGAACAACACCAGCATTAAGTAGTTTCTCTGCGATGCCACTCTTCACCAAGCTGATGTACATGGGCTGACTAGAGGGGTAGACGCAGAGAGAAAAGGAGCCCCTCCCCGTTGTCTGACCCTCTAGGATGTCCGCCACAGCGGAAATATTCTCGTATGTGCCGCCAGCACAGCCGGCGACAATGGCTTGGTCTACATGAAAGCGACCCTCTCTCACATGGCGGGAAAACCCTAGTTGCCCTCGGCCACTGCCAAAGAGCGTCGTCGCTTCTTGAGCGAGCTTGTGCAAAATATCTTCTGTGTTGGCCTTAAAATCTGCTATGGTAAAGGTGTTGCTAGGGTGAAACGGCAGGGCAATCATCGGCCTAATGGCGGCTAGGTCAACATGGATTAGACCATCGTAGTAGGCAATCCTAGCTGGGGCTAGGTATTTGTGAGCATCCGCTCTGCCATGCGCGAAGAGATATTGCTTAACCTTTTCATCTGTACACCAGACCGACGATAGACTGGTGGCCTCCGTAGTCATAACATCTATGCCGTGGCGAAACTCCACCGAGAGCCCTGCGATGCCATCGCCCACAAACTCCATGATTTTATCTTTTACGTAGCCATTCTTAAAAACTGCTCCGATGATGGCTAAGGCTACGTCCTGCGGGCCTACTCCTTGTTCGACCTTGCCACTAAGATACACCGCTACAACTTCGGGACGTTCAATGTCGTATGTCTTGCCGATAATCTGCTTGACTAACTCTCCCCCGCCTTCGCCGATACCTAGGGTACCTAGCGCGCCATAGCGTGTATGGCTGTCAGAACCGAGTATCATCATTCCTCCCCCGGCCACCACTTCGCGCATGTACTGATGAATGACAGCTAGATGTGGGGGCACGTAGATGCCGCCGTACTTCTTGGCAGCAGAGAGGGCAAAGTCATGGTCGTCCTCGTTTATGGTGCCGCCTACAGCAGAGAGACTGTTATGGCAATTGGTCAAAATGTAAGGTACGGCAAACTTCTCTAAGCCGACAGCTCGCGCTGCCTGGATGATGCTGACATGCGTAATATCATGGGAAGCCAAGGCGTCGAAGCAGAGGCTGAGCCGATCGCCGTCAGAAGATTGAGCATGGCTTTCTAATATTTGGTGAGCAATTGTACCCTGCCTGGCAGCGTCTTTCGCCACTTGCCTACCAACTCGCTGCAGCAGCCTCTCCTGCGCCTGATCTTTATCGGGTATGACTTCTGTGCCGTCGATCAGGTAGACACCCGTATCATAGAGTTTAATCACGGCCTATCCTCCCAGTGTGCCTTATCAGATTACTCTCCTTACGACATCGATAAGTGTTCCGTCCCGGTACTCCACCAGCGCTACTATGTCCTCGCTTTGAGGTAGCGGTTCAGGTCGCCCTGTAAGCTTTTCGGCTCGCCACTGCAGTTCTTCTATGGTCACTGTCTCGATGCCAGCCTGCTTAAGTCGCTCAGCGAGCGCCTTCTGCAACGGATTAACCGCAATGCCGCGTTCAGTGACAAGGACGTCGATGCATTCCCCCGGCGTAATAACGGTGTGCACCTTGTCTACCACAATTGGGAAGCGTCCGCGGATGAGAGGCGCAGTAACTAACCGCAGTTTTGTCCCCGCTGCGGTATCTGAATGCCCTCCCGAAGCCCCCATCATTATCCCGTCTGAGCCCGTGAGTACATTCACGTTGTACGCCGTGTCAATCTCTGTCGCCCCAAGCATCATAATGTCTGTTATATGTGCGGTACAAGCTTTGGAATGAGGATTAGCATAGAAGGATGCCGACATTTCGACATGGCGGGGATGCGTGCGCAGGCTTTCTACCGCGGCGAGATCAAAGCATTGCGTATCAAGGATGGCTGAGAAATACCCTTCATGCAGCATTTCGCAAACATACCCGGTGCTACCACCAGTGCAAAATCCCCCTCTAAGGCCAGTCTCCGCCATGCGCTCTTTGAGGAATTTGGCCACTGCAAGCGAGGCGCCGCCGGTTCCGGCCTGAAAAGAAAATCCTTCATTAAAATACCCTGAAGCCTCGATTACCCGTGTCGCCTGAGCGGCTATAAACAGCTCTAGCGGATCGCGGGTGAGGCGCGTCGCGCCGGTCATAATGCCCGCTGGGTCGCCAATTTTATCAACCCGAACTACGTAGTCCACTTGGGTTTGCGGTATACTGATCGGAATGGCGGGATAGGGCACTAAATTGTCGGTCACAGCCACCACGCAGTTCGCGTATTGAGCGTCTACCATGGCGTATCCTAGTGAGCCAAAGGCGGTACTGCCATGTACGCCATTCATGTTTCCGTACACATCAGCGGCCGAGGCCCCCAAAAAGGCCACATCAATTCTCAGCTCTCCAGACTCGATAGCGCGAGCGCGTCCACCATGCGAGCGAATAACCACGGGAGATTTTAATGGCAACTCGCGCGTCAGCACTTCAGCCAGCTCTCCCCTGAGACCACTGGTCGTTATGGCCGAGATTACGCCACTTCTAATGTGAGGAAGCAAAGCACTGTGCACACTCTGCAGTGAACTTGGCGCTAGCGTTATATCTCTAATACCTAAGGAAGCGATTTCGTTTACAACCATGTTTACAAGCATGTCGCCATTACGAAAGCTATGATGGAATGAAATGGTCATACCACTCTTTAGTCCGCTGGCCAGGATGCTCTCTCTTATCGATGGCAGCAGCTTATTGCCAGTGGAGGGACTCCTCCGAATGGGAGTCGCATGGTGATTACCCGTAGGTGTGGTGGCAAAAACACCCGCATAGGGCTTAAAGTTGCCTAGGTTCTGCACAAACAAAGGGACGGAGCGACCGATGGCATTAGTTGTCATTATCATACCTGCACCCCCCGCCCGCTCCCCGCCGCACGGGCTATGTCTACTATGCGCTGGGCCTTAGCCACAATTGGGCCATCGACCATTCTACCGTCAACAGAGATTACCCCTGTTCCCTTCTGCAGTGCATCCGCGTAGGCGGCTAGCACCCGTTCCGCCTTGTATACTTCATCTGACGTCGGTCGATAGACATCATGTACTATCGCGACTTGGCGAGGATGCACGCAGCTCTTGCCTGCGAAGCCAAGCTGCTTGGCCGCTTTAACATCTGCCCTAAACCCCGGCTCGTCATCAATGTTGCTGTAAACGGTGTCGATGGGGTCGATACCCGCTGCTCGTGCCGCTAAAACCACCGCCGAACGAGCAAAGAGAAGCTCTTGCCCTTGTGCTGTTCGCTCTGACTGAATACTATGTGTGAAATCCTCAGCACCAAAGGAGATGGCGATGAGCCGCGGTGAGGAGACAGCTATTTTTGCTGCGTTAGTGACACCCCTAGCCGTCTCGATGGAAGCCATGAGCTTGACAGAGCCACTAGGCAGACCTGCTTCACGCTCACAGTGGTCGATAAACTGATCCGTATAGATGATGTCTTCGGGCGATTCCACCATAGCCAGGCGTAAGACGTGAGGCCTAGCAGGTACGAGTGCGCGGATATCATCGGCAAAAAACGGGGTATGCCGCCCGTTTATGCGCACACATAACTCGCAATTCCCAAAGTCAAGCGTCTGCAGGGCGCGGACGACCAGTTCTCTGGCGGCATCCTTTTGATCAACCGCCACGGCATCTTCTAAATCTAGAATAATACTATCGGGAGAGAATACAGCAGCGTCAATGATAAGGGCAGGATTATTGCCAGGCACAAAAAGCATGCTACGGCGCAGACGCTTACTCATCAACACTTGCCTCCATAGATCGCTTTATCGCTGTTGTTACCCTAGCTCGTAACACAAAATCAAGCGCACCGCTATCCATCACTTCAATGGTAGCAGACATAATGCCGAGCTCTGTGGCAATTTCGCGCACACTAGACTGCATAGAAGCAAGGAATCGCGGGGCAACTTTGCTCTTTATCCGGATAGTCAAGGCCTCGTCTTGCGCCAAGGCCACATGCACGAGGGCATCACCAGACTCAAGGCTGCCGGCTTGTGCATAGCGTCGTATCATAGGGAACATCACTCCTTTCTTCATGCCGGTATACAATTTATTATGATACGGGAATAAATCGCCCTCAAATACCCATATTTGCGCAGAAACACCCCTATTGTCCGAGCTCTTTCATGCCTGTATACACTTTTCTGCGTCTACTTTGCATCTCCTGCCGAATACCATAACTTTGCGAAAATTAATTTAACAACGATGGCGGTCAGAAATCTATTCCCACTGCAAGAGATAAGCCGCCTTAGCGTTGCCAACATGCCGGCGGGCCAGTAGTTCGGCCAACTCTGCATCGCGTTCCTCAATAGCATCGACAATGAGATTGTGTTCTTTCCAGGCCTGGCTCTGTCGCTCCGGAGTAGCAAGACTAATGCCACGCAAGCTGCGCAACTGGCCCGCAAAAGAGGCCAACAACGTCTCAATGCGCTGGCTACGGCTAGCCCGAATGAGAATTGAGTTGAACTCGGCGTGGACTACCATGTAGCAGGTAAGATTCTCTGGCAACGGTCGCATTCTCTCCAGTTTTTCGCGCAGCTCAACAACTTCACTCGACGTTGCTCTGTGCGCGGCTAGCCTAGCCGCCAGCCCTTCTAGGACACCACGAATATCATAGATGTCCATGGCCTCTTCTTTCTTGAGGCTGACTACGATAGTCCCTCGCCGTGGAATGGCGACGGCCAAAGACTCTTGCTCCAGCATACACAGAGCCTCGCGCACTGGTGTGCGGCTAACGCCCAGTTGCTTCGCCAGTTGGCTCTCAATTAGGCGGTCGCCGGAGGCAAGGTGGCCTTTCATAATTGCCGCCCTTAATTTTTCGTGCACAATTTCCCGCATGGGACGCAAATCTGTTACCTCGATTGGTGTTAGCATCGACAATCTACACAGCTCCCTAATGCCTTGAATATACACCCATGGCCCTCAGCAAAAGAGTACCTATGGTTGTTAAGAATGTCAACCATGCAGCCTCCGAACGATCAAGGAAGGTTAACTGCATGCGTATGTCGAAAAAGTCATAACATAAACCCTATACTAAAAGCGCCAGAAAGGATGAATCAAATGAGAATAAGCGTCAGTAATGTTGAACTAACTACTGCCCCCGTCGATGCCGTTATTGTCAGTGTGCTAGAGGGGGCTACGTCGCTAGAGGGGCCTGCCGCAAGCGTCGACCGGGCTTCAGGCGGGATGATAAGCCAGCTCCTCGCAAGCGGCGATTTCAAAGGCAAATTAAATGAGGTAATTGCCTTCTACCCACAGGGCCTGGCGATGCGCAAGGTAGTCGTAGTTGGGCTTGGCTGTGCAGAAAAGCTCACTGTCGAAGGCTTACGCCAAGTGGCGGCCAACAGCGTCAAGGCAGCCGCCAAGGGTAAGATCGCTACTATTGCCTCGGCCTTGCATGGAGCAGGTCTAGCCGGAATAATCGCGGAAGACGCTGCCGCGGCCTGGGCCGAGGGTGCGCTCCTTGGCCTCTATACTTATGAAGCGATGAAGAGCAAGCGCGAGGATAAACCCCTGGCAGAACTAATGCTAGTAGCGCCAGAGGCAAGTCAAGCCCCTGAGCTAGAACAGGGCCTAAAGCGCGGGCTAGCCCTAGCAGAGGCCACCAACCTAGTACGCGACTTAGTCAATGCCCCGGCCAACCACATGACACCCACACATATGGCCGAAACGGCCCTAAAAATAGCCAGCGATACGGGCATGTCCTGCGAGATCTTAGAGAGAACCGACATGGAGAGCCTCGGTATGGGCGCCTTGCTAGGGGTGGCTAAGGGTAGCACCGAAGCGCCGAAGCTCATTGTCTTAAGCTACCAGGGCAACCCTGGCGGCGAGACTATGGCCTTTGTGGGTAAAGGTCTTACTTTTGACAGCGGCGGTATTTCCATTAAACCTGCCGACGGCATGCACTTAATGAAGGACGATATGGCCGGCGGTGCGGCAGTACTAGGCGCTATGATGGCGATCGGACAGCTGAAGCCTAAAGTGAACATACTAGGCATAGTACCAGCGACGGAAAATATGCCCGCGGGCAACGCCTTAAAGCCGGGCGATGTAATTACCGCCATGACCGGAAAAACCATCGAGATCATTAGCACCGACGCCGAAGGTCGCCTGATTTTGGCGGATGCCGTGGCTTACGCCGTAAAACTAGGGGCGAAAAAGATTATCGACATCGCCACACTAACAGGAGCCTGCGGCATTGCTTTGGCCCATGTCTACTCCGCCATGATCACTAACTGCGACGCTTTGGCCGCAGAATTTAAGACGGCAGCTGACCGCTCCGGCGAGCGTTACTGGCCTATGCCAAACCATGACGAATACCGCGAGATGTTCAAGAGCCCTGTCGCCGACATTAAAAATAGCGGTGGCCGCATGGGTGGCGTAATGACGGGCGGCCTCTTTATTGGCGAGTTTGTCGGCACAACACCTTGGATACATCTAGATATCGCGCCTACCGCCTACACCGAGAGCGAAAAGCACTACCAGCCGAAGGGTGCGACTGGGGTCGCCACACGCACTTTGGTCAGTCTAGCTCTGCTCTGGGCTAATTAATCTCAACTTGAGATAGTCGGCTAGTTCTGCTGCCGCCCGAGCTACTGCATCGCGCACTTTAGTTGTATCATAGTCTAACCAGAGGTTCTGTACCGCGAGCAAGCCCTGCTCGCGGTTTGCCTTAAGCTCAATCCGGCCCACAAGCCGCTCGCCAAGTAGCACTGGTACCACGTAGTAACCGTAGACTCGTTTGGCCGCAGGTACATAGACCTCCCAGCGGTAGTGAAACCCAAAGAAGTCCACTAGGCGGTCGCGATCCCAGAGCAGGTTGTCTAAGGGGGCCACAAAAACGGCGTCCTCTTCGCTTATACTTGGTGGGCTCATAAGCTCGGGCAGAAGAGACGCATGGCAGTAGTACTTTCGCTTTACACCCTCTACCTCGAGGGCAGTCACCCGCCCGCTATCGAGCAAGCTCTTTAGTAAGCGTGTGGCATTAGTCTTAGGCGTTTCTAGCCAACCAAAGCGAAAAAGCCCCGTCTGGCTGAGCCCATAAGCGATCAGAAAACGCTCCAGCATGAAGAGGCGGTACTCGGCTTCGTCTACCTCTTGCGCAAACAAGGCCGGCGACACTATTCTCTCCGGCAGGTCGTACCGTCTGTGCTGCCCATCACGCGAGCTGATCAGCACCTGCCCTGTGTAATGCAAGTAATCAAGGGCTGCTTTTTCTGCCTTGGTCTTGCTGACGGCCCCGTCCCACCAACCATGAACTTTAGTGCTGGTTACGAAATTGCGCGAGGCTTGCGCCCCATGGTCGGCAATGGCGCTGAGTACCCTACGGGCCGCGTCTAACACCTCGGGCGAGGGCTGGTAGGACGCGCGATTTTGCCGCATCTTGTACGCCAGGTAAGGATACTGCTCCATCGGCACAGCGCATAGAGCGTTGCACCAGCTCTCAAAAGCAGATTTTGTGGTATAGAGCTCTGTTTCAAGCATCTCGGGGCGGTAGCCAGCCACCCTGTTATACAAGACACTGTGGTGGTTGCGCTCGTAGACATTAATAGGGTCGATTTGTACCGCGCCAAGAAAGCGAATGGCCTCTCTTACACCTTCTTGCCCTTGCCATTTTCCCCCATGCGCCTGGTAGCGCTGTCGCCCGACCATAAAGCTACGGGCCTGTTCGCGCGTAATTTTCACTAAGACCACTCCTTTTATCGCAGAGCTGGTTGCCCGCAAGGCATTTTACTTCCCAAGTATACCACGACAGGAATTTCGCTGCGCCTGTCGAACATTTGCAAAAAGCAAGGCACAAAGTGCCAAGACGTAAGGAGGGGCATAACATGAAGAGCGATGACTTTCTCGCCTTAAAAAATTGGGCCGTAGCTGGTGACGTACTTAATCCAGACAAATTCGCCCACAAAATTGCGCATAAACTAAAGAGCAGGGGGTACCACGTGGCACCAGTCCACCCTGACGGCGGCGAAGGTGTTTATACCGATCTAGCCTCACTGCCTAGTAAGCCTGAGGTGTTGTGCCTAGTAATCAACCCGCGGGTAGGCGAGCAGTATCTTGAGCAAGCCGCGGCACAGGGTATAACCCGGGTGTGGCTACAGCCTGGCGCCGACACCGATGCCATACTATCACGCTCACGAGCGCTCGGCCTTGAAATTGTGCAGGCCTGCGTCTTGGTGAAACTACAGTAAGAGAAGGGGATGCGCTATGGGTAGTATTGAAGGTCGTGTCGGTGGTTCATTCGACGGTTTTGATGTTTCGGTCACGGTTGAAGATGGCGGTACCAGTATCTCCGGACGCATAGGTGGTGTGTTTCGCGGTGGCGACATTAAACTCCACATCAACCAAGACCAGATCGAAGGGCGCCTAGGTGGAATGTTGCATGGCCAAAGCCTCTCCGGTGAGTTTGGCAAAGAGAGCTTCGCTGGCCGGATCGGCGGCGGTGTCTTGGGAAAAGAGATATGGCTTATGCATACCAATAACCAGATCGAAGGGCGCGTGGGCGGTGAATCGCTAGGGTTTAGTTGCCTGCTCTACTATGATGCAGCCCTAGAAACCTTGACAGGCAGACTAGGTGGCGAGGTTATCGGGCATTCTGTAGAGCTCAAGGTTTCTGGGGCCAGCCCCCTGCTGGCCGCCTTGCTAGCCGTCTTGACTTATCATTACCACCAGTTTTCCTCACGTTCAAATGCAGCACCTCACCAGTAAAACTTGATGAATACCACCTGCAAGATCCGTGCACTTCAGTAAAGGCCTCTTGCTCGACAAGGAGAATTAGATGCGCTTAGTAATAGTAGCTGTAATACTTCTGTTCTCTACAATTTATGGTAGCCTGCATTACTACATAGGGCTTCGCTTTCTGCAGTCCTTTGCCCCCTACTTGTCTCTACACCTCGGCCTGTACTGGGTCTCAGTCGCCCTGCTATCGTTCTCCCCTTTTGTTTCACGCCTAGTCAAGCGAAATACCCGGCGCCCGGCCCTCGACCGCCTAGCCAGTTTCAGCGACTACTGGCTAGCCATTCTCTACTACGCAGTGCTGCTCTGGGGAGCGGTGGACATGCTGCGCTTCGTTTTCGGAGCTGGCGCTTCTCCCTCCCTAGGGGTCGGGGTAGGGGTTATCCTGGTACTGGTTTTTATTCTCTCCTACGGTGCCCTAAACGCCAGCACACCCCGCCACACCACTTACAACATCACCCTTAACAAGCATGTAGAAGGGCTTGCTGGGCTCTCTGCCGTCATGGTCTCGGATCTTCATCTTGGCACCAGCTTCAATAATGGTCGCCTTGCTGAAATGGTAGAGCACGTGAATGCTCTCCGGCCAGATATTATCTTCTTTGCCGGCGATATAATTGATGGCGACGTCAGCGAATTCGCCAAAATAGAGATGCCGCGCACTTTGCGCCGTCTCACGCCACGCCTGGGCTCCTTTGCTGTACTCGGCAACCATGAACACATCGGCGGCAAGTCAGCTGACGCCGTAAAGCATATGACCGCGGCAGGCATCACAGTTCTCATCGACCAATACACCAAGGTTAATGAGCAGTTCTACGTGGTTGGCCGCAATGACCGTTCTGGCCGCTACATGGCAAGAAGCGTTGCCCCCCGCAAAGAGCTCTCGGCCATAATGAAAGACATCGATCACACGCTTCCTATCATCCTCTTAGATCATCAGCCTGCAGCGCTGCACGAGCCCCTCGCCAACAAGGTAGACCTACAGCTTTCGGGGCACACCCACAACGGCCAGTTCTTCCCCAACCACCTCATCACCAACCAGCTTTTTGAAATCGACTGGGGCCACTTCACAAAAGAGTCCCTACAAGTCATCGTATCCTGCGGCTACGGCACCTGGGGCCCGCCCATACGTACAAGCGGCTACAGTGAGGTGGTGAAGATAAACGTAAAGTTCTCGAAGTAACAACAAAAGCACCGCCCTCAATGGGGAGGTGCTTTTTTGTCATGCAAAAATTAGCCTGCAGTAGCGCTAAATGAATGAGCAAACGAGTTTTACGGGATTACCGTCGCGTATGTCGGGAGTACTTGTGTGGTAGCATATTTTGCTCTTACTGTTCTGAACTCCTTCATACTATCAAACATCAACCTCAGTCGTGATGTACGAAAGCAAGGCGTGGATTTCTTTACCCTTAGGCGTCAGTGCGTCGTTGGCGGTCTCATGGTAAAGCATGTAGTCGATCAAGTACTCTTCAAGCGCTACAATCATGCCATCGTCATACAATGCATCAAAGTCGAACGGAACAGCGATTTCTCGCCACAATGCCCTTTGCCACGGATTTAGGTTTAGTTTCATCGTTGTCCCCCTTTGTTTTTGTGCTTGGCTTTTGTCCTAGGTGGCTGGTTTGCCTATAGACTGGCCAAAGGCCAATCGCAAACATAATCGCCCCGCACATGCGGGGAGCATTTAGTCTGCTATAGCTGCTTTGAGCGAGCCTTTTTCATCGTCCTCTACAATCTCGAATTTCCCCCCTCGGCCCTCAGAATGGTTTGTAGGCCCCGGGCGTTTAGCGTAATAGAGATAGTCATCTCCCGAGCCGTCGATTATCCTTAAGAACGGGCCTTCGACTCCTAAACAGGTATAAACGGCACCATCAGTTAAGCCGTCTCCATCAAAAAACGTTTCGCCCACATATCGTACTTTCATCGCCTACGCCTCCTCCTTTCACGCGTATTAAACGACTTTAGGATTACCCCCGCGCATGCGGGGAGCACGTTTCTAGGCGACTGCGGGAGTGGGTATACAGTTCTGACAGCTAATTCTCACGGGCGACTTGCTGCAGCACCCTAGATAAAACCCCTGTATAGTCTTCAATCAGCTCCCATTTACCTGTTGGGGATGGGTCGTCAAAAGGGCCAGGGTCGGCCATATCGTACAAGTAACCCATCTCCTCATCATCTACTACGCGAAGCATCCCTTCTTCAACCGACAAAACGTAATAAATCGCGCCGGCGGTAAGTCCTGCAGGCCCAAAGGTTCTCCCGTTGTAGCGAACTCTCCCTATAGGAGTCCGCTCGACATACGCCCCCGCGTCGTAGCTCCATACTCTGACTTGCGTCATCTGCGTCCCCTCTCTTTAACCGAGCTTTTGTATCCTAATCGGCCGATAACAGGATGCTCAACCCAGTGCGCATCAAAAACGTACCGAGCAGAATCAATCTTTCCGACCTTCTTCGCCCATTCAGCGGCGCTGTCTCCATACTCCGCGGCCAAGTCCGCCGCAATACGGTGGGGCACACGAACGCGCTCCCCAGCAATCACATGAACATCGGTCATAACAGTATTAGCGGGTATGAACTGCTAGCCTCCTAGCTCGTCCTTGAACTTCACCTGAGTCGGCAGAAACGAGTTCGGCTCTCGCAGTTGATCACCCCCGCGCCTGCGGGGAGCACCCTTTGTGTGTATTGTAGCATCAGAGCGAACAAGGATCACCCCCGCGCCTGCGGGGAGCACGTACTTGTTCCTGCAGCAGCAGACGGTAACACGGGATCACCCCCGCGCCTGCGGGGAGCACGTAGTGGGTAGGTGCCTGTTGGCTGTTGACTGAGGATCACCCCCGCGCCTGCGGGGAGCACAATGGTTACCAGTACCCCCCACATTACTAGCTAGGATCACCCCCGCGCCTGCGGGGAGCACGACTATTGGCTGTTGACTGTTGGCTGTTGACTGGGATCACCCCCGCGCCTGCGGGGAGCACTCGCCGGTGATACCCATCTGCGCGGCAGCTTCAGGATCACCCCCGCGCCTGCGGGGAGCACTCGCCGGTGATACCCATCTGCGCGGCAGCTTCAGGATCACCCCCGCGCCTGCGGGGAGCACGGCA